>NZ_QJRK01000020.1:0-100105 GCF_003205245.1 Pseudomonas sp. MB-090624
CGCCTGGTTCATACGACGCGATATTGAGGCATGCGCCAAAGGGTTCGCGCGCAAATCCCCCAGGCATAATTGGCCCGAAACAAACGTAGGAGCGAGCGCAGCTCGCGATGCGCCGCGCGGGCGGCGCGGCCTCGCGGGCAATGCCGCTCCATCGCCGTACCTTCACCGGCACGGCGCATGGCATGAGATACCGGGGTAGCCCCGGGGTGCTTGGCGTGGGGGATGTGGTGGTGCGCAAATCGAGCGCCGCCCGCGCGGCGCGGCCTCCCTAGACCATTCCGGTAAAACTTCAATCTTGAAATTTTTTATTAAGTCAAGATGCACCCTGTTCAAATCCTTCCCAGCGTGCTACAACCTGCTTAAGCAATGATCTAGCTGCTTGATAACGAAGGGAAAAATATGACGAAGTCGGAGCTGATCGAACGTATTGTCACCCATCAAGGGCTGCTCTCGTCCAAGGACGTGGAGTTGGCCATCAAGACCATGCTTGAACAGATGTCACAATGCCTGGCTACCGGCGACCGCATCGAGATCCGCGGTTTTGGCAGCTTCTCGCTGCACTATCGCGCCCCACGCGTAGGGCGTAACCCCAAGACCGGCCAGTCGGTCAGCCTCGAAGGCAAGTTCGTACCGCACTTCAAGCCCGGCAAAGAGTTGCGCGACCGGGTCAACGAAGAAGACGAGGCCGAAGCCTGAGCACTCAAGGAGCAATCTGATGCGTAACCTGAAGCGCGCCCTGGCGGCTATTTTCGTGCTGCTGTTGGCGGCGGTGGTGTTGTTCTTCGTGCTGGAGAACCAGCAGCCCGTTGCGCTGGTGCTGTTCGGCTGGGCTGCGCCGGAAATGCCCGTAGCTGTCTTGGTGCTGGCAGCGCTTGTCATCGGCCTGGCTATAGGCCCGCTACTGGGCGCATACGGCGTTCAACGCAGCAAGCGCAAGATCAAGGCCTCTGCCCGGCAAGCGGCATTGAGCGGTAACTAAGGAAATTTCCTACGCTTTCCTGGGAATAGTCCGCCTATGCACAGGCTGGCCGCCATGAAGTAATAGCCCACTTCATTTATGGCCAAGTTGAGTGTGCGTAGCATGGAGTTCCCCTGCCTTTTCCATCACGGTGGCACCCGGGGTGTGACTGGGTCCTGCCACCAGTTGCACTTGGCCTCGTGTAGCAGTTTGCTGGTGGACTGTGGGTTGGAACAGGGCACCGATGCGCCGCCTGGTGCAGAGTCCGCGCCGCTCAGCTTCGATATTCAGGGCATTCGCGCGCTAATCGTCACCCACGTACACCTGGACCATGTCGGGCGCATACCTGCGCTGCTGGCTGCAGGTTACCGCGGCCCCATAATCTGCAGCGAGCCATCGGCGCGGCTATTGCCGCTGGTACTGGAGGACGCCTACAGGGTGGGCATCAACCGCGAGCCTGCTCAGGTGGCGCGGTACCTTGAACGGGTCACAAGCCTGATTGTGCCTTTGCCCTTCGAGCAGTGGCATGAAGTGGTGATGGAGCCGGGTTTGCAGTGTCGTATCCGCTTGCAGCGTGCAGGGCACCTGCTTGGGTCGGCATATGTCGAGTGCGACCTGTTGCATGGAAGTATCAACACCCGTTACGTGTTTTCAGGCGACCTGGGCAATGGTGCCAACCCATTGCTGCGCCCGCTTCGGCCCCCAGAGCGGGCAGATGTGCTGGTGCTGGAGAGTACCTACGGTGACCGCCTGCACCCGGTCAAGGGCGGTCGGCAGCAGCAGCTGGAGGCGGCAATTGATCGCGCCTTGGCCGACAAAGGCACCATTCTGATTCCGGCCTTCAGCCTGGGGCGTACGCAAGAGCTGCTGTACGAAATAGAGGATATTCTGCACCGCAAGGCATTGACCGGAGCCCGCGGCGGAGCGGGTGACGAAGATCCCGTCAACTGGTCGCAGTTGCCCATCATCCTCGACTCACCCTTGGCCCAGCGTATTACCCGCGTTTACAGCGAGCTGCACGAGTACTGGAACGCTGAAGCCAGGGCTCGCCTGGCTGAAGGGCGCGACCCGCTCGGTTTCAGTCAGCTGATCAGTGTGGACACCCATGCCCGCCACCAACAGGTGGTCAATTACCTCAAGAGTACCGGGCGCCCGGCGATCGTGATTGCAGGTAATGGCATGTGTTCAAGTGGTCGAATCGTCAATTACCTGGAGGCCATGCTCGGCGACCCTCGGCATGAAATAATTTTTGTCGGCCACCAGGCCAAGGGGACGCCAGGGGCGGTGATACAGGCCAGTGAAGGCGCGGAAGGCTTCTTGCAGATCGAGCTGAGCGGCAAGACGCATGAGATCAAAGCGAAGGTGCTAACGGTTGGTGGCTACTCGGGCCACGCAGACAGGGAAGGTTTGATAAGTTTTATCGAGGGTATTCCATCGCCTCCCGCAAAAGTTGTTTTAGTGCATGGTGAGCGGCAGGCGAAAACCGCATTGAAGCAGGCGCTTGAGCATCGTCTGGCTGAAGCGAACCGACCAATGGCGGTTTTTATAGGCAAATAAACAGGTCGCGCTCAGAACATTGGCGATCTCTGTTGTCTCAACCGCGCCCTCATCCGTTTCAAGGGCTTTACAGGTGGTTAGGTGCTTGGCTCCTTGGTACGTCGGAAGCCGTATGGACAGGGAGGGGCGCCCAACCTGGCGGGTAAATCTCTGGTATTCTAGCGCCGAAGCTTGCCTCTACAGCCTATGGATGGCTAGGGATTAAACTCGCTAAACGCGTATATTTATGCGCCGCTGCGGCTGCCGCGGTGGTGTTCAGTGATAAAAAACAGATGCAGGTTCCCTGAGGTTGACAACTTCAAGTGGCCGTTAAGGACTCGATTATGGAATTGATCCCGGTAATTCTTTCCGGTGGCGTTGGCAGCCGTTTGTGGCCAGTTTCCCGTGAGGCTCATCCCAAGCCATTCATGGCCCTGCCCGACGGGCAGAATCTTATACAGAAAACCTTCCAGCGCGCCGCGCGCTTGGAGGGTGTGGTCGAAGTACTGACTGTCACCAACCGGGAACTGTTGTTCAAGACCGAAGACGAGTACCGCAGCATCAATACCCAAGGCCATGCCCAGGGTTACATCCTTGAGCCCTTCGGCCGTAATACCGCGGCTGCCGTGGCTGCCGCTGCGCTGCAGTTGCACCAGACCCACGGCCCTCATGTGCACATGCTGGTGCTGGCTGCCGACCACCTTATCCAGAATGAACAGGCATTTGCCGATGCCGTCGGAAAAGCTCTGCACCTGGCCGAGCAAGGCTGGTTGGTTACGTTCGGCATCAAGCCGCAGTATCCCGAAACCGGTTTCGGTTACATCGAGGCCGCTGCCGGCGGAGCGCTGGAAGGTGGCCTCAAAGTCGAGCGTTTCGTAGAGAAACCAGACATGAAAACAGCCGAGGCCTACGTTGCTGCCGGCAACTACTTCTGGAATGCGGGCATGTTCTGCTTCCAGGTCGGCGCCGTCATTGATGAGTTCAGGGCCCATGCCCCCGATGTGCTCGAAGCCGTGGAGCACACCCTGGAGGCTTCCCGCCGCTCCACCTCCACCGGTTACAGCTGCCTGGCGCTTGAGCCTGACAGTTTTGCCAAGGTGCCAGATATCTCCATCGACTATGCCTTGATGGAGCGCTCTCGCAAAGTGGCTACCGTGCCATGCGATATTGGCTGGAGCGACATCGGCTCGTGGAACGCGGTCAGTGAGCTGACTCCGCCGGATGAGTTCGGCAACCGCTTTGAAGGCGAGGTAATGGCCTACGACGCGCGCGATAACTATGTCAATTCCGAGAACCGCCTGGCTGCACTGGTGGGCGTGCAAAACCTGCTGGTAGTGGATACACCCGACGCCTTGCTCATCGCCCACAAGGATCACGCCCAGGACGTGAAGCATATCGTCAAGCGCCTGAAAAACGACGGCCATGGGGCACACCTGTTGCATCAGACCGTGCATCGCCCTTGGGGTACCTATACCACACTGGAAAATGGCGAGCGCTTCAAGATCAAGCGTATCGTGGTCAAGCCCAAGGCTTCCTTGTCGTTGCAAATGCACCATCATCGCAGCGAACACTGGATTGTGGTCAGCGGCATGGCGGTGGTGGTGAATGACGACCAGGAATTGATGCTCAACACTAACGAGTCCACCTTCATTCGCGCAGGCCACAGGCATCGTCTGGAAAACCCCGGCGTCATCGACCTGGTGCTGATCGAAGTGCAGAGTGGTGATTACCTCGGCGAGGATGACATTGTTCGCTTCGAGGACAAGTACGGGCGTTGCAACGCCTGACACCGGTTATGCTGTCGGCCCCCTGCCAGTCGGGCGCGGGGCTGGTTTTCATGCGGCAATTCTTCGCCGGTCATCCCCTTCCAGTCGGAACCTGTTTTGCGCTTGCGCACCGAGAGAGATGCATGTACGCACCTATCCAGACCCGCTGCTTCAAAGCCTATGACATCCGCGGCCAAGTGCCCGCTGACCTCAACGATGACATCGCCTACCGTATAGGCCGCGCCCTGGTGGCCCAGTTGGGCGGGCGCAGTTATATCGTTGGCCGGGACATGCGCCTGGAAAGCCCTGGCCTGTCCCGTGCCCTGATAAAAGGGCTGACCGAAGGCGGCGCCGATGTAATCGACATCGGCTTGTGCGGTACCGAAGAAGTGTATTTCGCTACCAGCCACTACCAGGCCGATGGCGGCATCATGGTCACCGCTAGCCATAATCCCAAGGGCTACAACGGCATGAAGCTGGTCCGCGAGCAGTCTCGCCCCATCAGTGGCGACACCGGCCTCACCGATATCCGCCACCGCGTCGAAGCCGGCGACCTTGGCCCGCAGGCCGCCCACCCTGGCAGCGTGCGCGAAGCGTTTGATAAAACCGCCTACATCGACCACTTGCTGACCTATATTGACCTCGCCGCGCTCAAGCCGTTGAAAGTGCTGGCCGACCCGGGCAACGGCGCGGTCGGCCCCGTGCTGGAACTGCTGAAGGCGCGCCTGCCGCTGGCGATAACCATCATTAACGGCCAGCCGGACGGGCACTTCCCCAACGGCATCCCCAACCCGCTGCTACCAGAGAATCGGGACCTTACCCGCCAGGCCGTTCTGGACACTGGGGCAGACATGGGCATCGCGTTTGACGGTGATTTCGACCGCTGCTTTTTCTTCGATAGCCAAGGTCGTTTCATCGAGGGCTACTACGTGGTCGGCCTGCTGGCCGAAATGCTGCTGGCCAAGCACCCAGGCAGCAAGATCATTCATGACCCTCGCCTTACCTGGAACACCATCGAGCAAGTCAGCGCTGCCGGTGGCCAGGCCATCCAGAGCAAAACCGGTCACGCTTTCATCAAGGAACGCATGCGCGCCGAAGACGCCGTATACGGGGGCGAAATGAGCGCGCACCATTACTTCCGCGACTTTGCCTACTGCGATAGCGGGAACATCCCGTGGCTGCTGGTAGCCGCGCTGATGAGCGTGACTGGAAAGAGCCTGGCACAACTGGTGGATGAGCGTATTGCGGCATTCCCGTGTAGCGGCGAGATCAACTATGAAGTGGCCGATGTAGCAGGCACTATCGATAAGATCCTGGCCTTCTACCTGCCCCAGGCGCCGAGTGTGGACCGTACCGATGGCATCAGTGTCGAATTTGCCGACTGGCGTTTCAGCCTGCGCGGCTCCAATACAGAGCCGTTGCTGCGGTTGAATGTTGAAAGCCGCGGTGATCAAGCGCTGGTAGCGCAACGCGTGACTGAAATCGCCGGCCTGATCCAGGGATAACTATGTTTGGCATGCTTCGGGGCATCTGGGATTACAGAGGCTTCATCTTTACTTCCATCAAAAACGAATTCATCTCCAGGTTCGCGCGCAGCAAGCTCGGTGGCCTGTGGATGATCATTCACCCTCTGGCGCAAGTAGCCATCTATGCGTTGATTTTGTCGAATGTACTCGGCGCGCGGCTGCCGGGTATCGACAACAAGTATGCTTATGCGCTCTACCTGATTGCCGGCATCCTGGCGTGGAACCTTTTCGCCGAGATCGTCGGGCGTTGCCTTACGGTGTTCATCGACCAAGGTAACCTGATGAAGAAGATGCGCTTTCCACGCATCGCCCTTCCAGTGATTGTGGTGGGCTCGTGCCTGCTCAATAACTTGCTGTTGTTTGTGGCAGTGATGATCATTTTTGCAGTGCTGGGGCATGCACCCAACCTGCAGATGCTCTGGTTATTGCCGCTGACGCTGGTTGTGGTGGCATTTGCCGTGGGGCTCGGGTTGGTATTGGGGGTGATGAATGTATTCCTGCGCGACATCGGCCAGGTCGTACCGATCATCCTGCAGGTGTGGTTCTGGTTCACCCCGATTGTGTATTCGGTGAATATCGTGCCCGACTACCTGAAGGGCACGCTGGACATCAACCCCATGTATGCCATCGTCACTTCCTACCACAATGTAATGGTGTACAAACTCGCGCCGAATATCGCCGGGTTGGGTGTCACCATTGGCATCGCCCTGGGCCTGATGGTGTTGGGGCTGTTCCTGTTCCGTCGAGCCTCGGCTGAAATGGTGGACTCCCTATGACACTCATGTCCGTCAACAACGTGGGCAAGGCCTACCGCAGTTATCGCTCGGAATGGCAACGTATCGCACGCTGGTTCTATATGCCGGTCAAGGCCAGCAGCGAGCACTGGGTGCTCAAGCACGTCAGCTTCAACATTGAGGCCGGCGAAGCCATTGGCCTGGTAGGGCAGAACGGTGCTGGCAAATCGACCCTGCTGAAGATGATTACCGGTACGCTGCAGCCTACCGAAGGGCGCGTGCAGGTACACGGGCGTATCGCCGCTATTCTTGAGCTGGGTATGGGTTTCAATGCCGAGCTTACCGGCCGCCAGAATGCCTACCACGCCGCTGGCCTGATGGGGTTCAGCACGGAGCAGATCGACGGTGTCATAGCCGACATTGAAGCGTTCGCCGAAATTGGCGAGTACTTTGACCAGGCCGTGCGTACCTATTCAAGCGGCATGCAGATGCGCGTGGCGTTCGCGGTGGCGACCGCGTTTCGGCCGGAAATCCTCATCATTGATGAGGCGTTGTCAGTAGGTGACAGCTATTTCCAGCACAAAAGCTTTAGCCGTATCAAGGAATTTCAAAAGGCCGGTACCACACTGTTGATCGTGTCCCACGACCGTGGCGCGATCCAGGCCTTGTGCAACCGCGCGATTCTGCTGGACGGCGGTACCGTGATCAAGGACGGGCCGCCCGAAGAAGTAATGGATTACTACAACGCCATCATCGCACAGAAAGAAAACGCCACGGTCGAGGTCCAGACCTTGCAGGATGGTAGCGTGCAAACGCGTTCAGGTAGCGGGAAGGCCAGTATTGCCAAGGTGGCACTGCTTAACGCCGAGGGCGCGCCGGTTGAGTACATTACGGTCGGAGAGGCCGTTTGCTTGAGTATCGGCGTCCAGGTGCATGCACGCTTGCCGGAATTGGTGGTGGGTTATGTGATCAAGGACCGCCTTGGCCAGGACGTCTTTGGTACCAACACTCACCACCTGCAGTGCGTGCGCACCGACCTTGCGGCGGGTACAAGGTTGACCTACGCCTTCCGCTTCCCGGCAAACCTGGGGGTGGGATCTTATTCGGTGGCTGTTGCCTTGCACGCCACCGACAGCCATATCGCTGATAACTATGAGTGGCGTGACCTCGCGTTGGTGTTCAATGTGGTGAACATGTCCGAACAGAACTTCGTAGGCCTTGCGTGGATCCCGCCTACAGTGGAGTGCAATTGATGAATGCAGGTTTTTACAGGGCTTTCGAGGACCGTTACCGTGGTTCGCGCGAGACGATCACACAGCGGCTCCAGGCCTATCTGCCGTTCCTCGAACCGCTCAAGGCGTTGTACGCTGACTGCCCTGTACTTGATCTAGGTTGTGGCCGTGGAGAGTGGCTGGAGCTGATGGTGCGCGAGGGCTTTTCACCACTGGGTGTAGACCTGGACGACGGCATGCTGGAAGCCTGCGAAGCGCTCAAGCTGCCGGCGAACAAGGATGATGTGCTGAGCGCGCTGCGCAAGCTGCCCGATAACAGCCAGGTGGCGGTAAGCGGGTTTCATATCGCCGAGCACCTGCCGTTTGCCGTTTTGCAGGAACTGGTTGCCGAATCTTTGCGGGTACTGCGCCCTGCCGGGCTGCTGATTCTGGAAACCCCCAACGCTGAAAACGTGACGGTTGGCACCAACAATTTCTACCTTGACCCAACCCACGAACAACCTTTGCCCAGCCTGCTGATGTCGTTTCTGGCGGATTACAGCGGGTTTGCCCGGGCCAAGATTGTGCGGTTGCAGGAACCGCCTGAAGTCCATGACGAGCAAGCGCCCCTTGGCGTGTTGAACGTGTTGTTCAGCGTCAGCCCGGACTACGCCGTGGTAGCGCAGAAAGCCGCTAGCCCAAGCCAGTTGCAGCCCTTTAACGACATGTTCGAGGCGGCTTATGGCATCTCACTCGACCAACTGGCGCACCGCTACGATCGCGCGATCGACCGCCGGTTCGCTGAACTGCACAACACGGTGGAAACGGTGCGAGCGACATTCTTCGAACCCGCTGAATTCCAGCGAATCATGGCCGAGGTCCAGGCCCAGCAAACCCATCAGTTGCTGGTGATCCAGGATCGCTACCAGACAGCTCTCAATGACCTGCAGCAGCAGTTTGGCGCAGTGCAGCAAGAGCGCAACGTGGCGCTGGAAAATTGCCATCATCACTTCCAGCGCGCCCAGGCCGTTGAGCAACAATTGCAGGCAATGCTTTCCAGCACCTCGTGGCGGGTTAGCGCGCCGCTGCGCCTGATAGGCCGGGTGCTGTACTGGCCTTCCCGGCACGGCAAGGCTGCGTTGCGTCGCGTGGCACCGCATGCGCGGCTTTGGGTAGAGCGGCGCCCAGCGGTAAAACGCTTGGTGCTGGCGGCTTTGCACCGTAGCCCTTGGCTGACGCAGCAGATTCGCCGGGTACTGGCAACCGAACCCGTGGCAATGGCCAGTGACCCACAACACGGCGTGATCGACCACGCACCCTTGACACCGCGTGGGCGCTCGATTGAAAGCGCACTTAGCGAAGCCATGAATAAGAGCAAGCACTGAATGCGTATCGTAATTGACTTGCAGGGCGCGCAAACCGAGAGCCGTTTCCGTGGTATCGGGCGTTACAGCCTTTCCCTGGCGCAGGGCATCGTGCGCAACAGTAACGGCCATGAGGTATACCTGCTGCTTAACGGCATGCTGTCAGACAGCATCGACAGCATCCGCACAGCGTTCATCGGCCTGCTGCCGCAAAGCCACATTCGCGTGTGGTACGCCGAAGGCCCAGTGTCTGCACGCGACCCGGCCAACCGCGCCCGGCGCGAGGTGGCCGAGCGTATCCGCCAGGCCTGCATCGATGACTTGCAACCCGATGTGGTACATGTCTGTAGCCCGGTGGAAGGCTATATCGACGATGCCGTGATCGGCAGCCCGCAACTGGATCAGCGGGCGCTGGTCAGTGCAACCCTGTATGACCTGATTCCGCTGGTCAGCCCCCGGCAGTACCTGGACCCCAACCCGGGCTACAAGGCGCACTACCTGGACAAGGTCGAGGCGTTCAAACAGTACGGCCTGTTGCTGTCGATTTCCCAGTTCGCCCGCCAAGAGGCACTGTCCCTGCTGCCTTTGGAGGCCGCCAAGGTTGTGAATGTGTCGACAGCGGCTGACGAGATATTCCGGCCCATCCAACTGGACGCAGCGCAGCGTCAGGCCCAGGCCGTGCGCTTCGGCTTGCGCACCCCCTTCGTGCTCTACTCGGGGGGGGCCGATGAACGCAAGAACCTGGTAAGGCTGATCGAGGCATTCGCCAAGGTTCGCCAGGAAGCTGGCAATGTGCAGCTGGTTTTTGCAGGCAAGATGCCGCAGTTTCATATCGACCAGTACCGCGCCGCTGCGCGCAGCCACGGCCTGGGGGACACCGACTTGGTCTTCACCGGCTACATTACCGATGAGGAACTGGTTGCACTGTATAACGCATGCCAGCTCTACGTGTTCCCTTCATGGCACGAGGGCTTCGGCTTGCCACCGCTGGAAGCGATGAAGTGCGGCGCCCCGGTTATCGGTGCCAATACTTCCAGCGTGCCCGAGGTCATCGGGCTGGAGGAAGCGACTTTCGACCCGCTCAATACCCAGTCTTTGGTGGCAAAGCTGCGTCAGGCACTGGGTGATGAAGCGTTCCGCGAGCGCCTGGCAGCCCATGGTTTGCAGCGCTCTGAAGCCTTCTCGTGGGACCTTACCGGCAAGGCTGCCGTGGAGGCCTTTGAGCAAGCACTGGCCCAGGCCGATAAACCGGTCGCGGTCGAACAGGCCACCGACGCCCTGCAGGCGCTGATCGACGGCCTTGCTGGCCGAGCCCTGTTGCAGCCCGGTGCAGTGGATATCAAGCGGCTGGCAAAAGCCATTGACTACTCGCTACAGGGCCCGGCTGGCAAGCCACAACTGTTCGTGGATATCTCCGAGCTGAGCAAGCACGACGGCAAGAGTGGCATCCAACGGGTAGTGCGCAGCATCCTGCTGGAATGGTTGACCAACCCGCCTGCGGCGTATGACGTGCGGCCTGTATATACCGTCGCCGGCGAAGCTTTTTACCGCCATGCCTCGCGCTTTACCGCCAAGTTCCTTGGCCAGGCGTTCGAGCACGTCGAAGATGAAGCCATCAGCTACCGCGCTGGCGATGTATACCTGTGCCTTGACCTGCTGATGGACGTGTTGCCGCATAAGCGCAGCTACCTCGATACCTTGCGTAGCCATGGGGTGAACATTTTCTTCGTGGTATACGACCTGCTGATCCTGCAGTTGCCGCACTGCTTCGTCGACAGCCTGCAAGCTCACTACCGCACGTGGATCCATGCCGTTGCCGAATACGATGGTGCGCTGTGCATCTCCCGCGCTGTGGCGGACGAGTTGCGCGACTGGCTGGCCGAAAACAACCTGGCAGGCGAACGCCCGTTCCGTATTGGCGCGTTCCACCTGGGGGCGGACATCGACCAGTCCATGCCTTCCACCGGTCTCCCGCAAGACCCGGCCAAGCGCCTTGAAGCTTTGGCCGACAACACCAACTTCCTCATGGTCGGTACCCTTGAACCACGCAAGGGCCATGCCCAGGCACTGGAAGCGTTCGAGCGCCTCTGGGCGGCCGGCGTAGAGGCCAACCTGATAATTGTCGGCAAGCACGGCTGGCTGGTCGACGACCTGGCAGCCAAGCTGCGCAACCATCCGGAGGCCGGCAAACGGCTGCTCTGGCTGGAAGGGGCTAGCGACGAATACCTCGAATATCTGTATAACAACTGCGATTGCCTGGTAGCGGCCTCTTACGGTGAGGGTTTTGGCCTGCCGTTGATTGAAGCTGCGCAATACCAACTGCCCATTATTGCCCGCGACCTCCCTGTGTTCCGCGAAGTGGCGGGTGAGCATGCGTGGTTCTTCTCGGGTGCCGATGCCCAGGCAGTTGCCGACAGTATTGGCGAATGGTTGTTGCTGCATGCCGAAGGGCGGCACCCGCAGTCCAGCCAGATGCCTTGGCTTACCTGGAAGGCCAGCGCACAGCAACTCATTGGCGAGATCGACAAGTACAAGTTTTGATAAGCCAGTCACGACACAGCAGAAAATTTGGGATATAGGGAAATGCGTTTGAAGTTAGACTCAACGGGGAGAGCCGGCTTTGCGGTCGCGCTGGCTATTGGGGTGTTTTTTGTCCTGCGCTACTTTCCCGCGGGCTTCATCACTGGGACATCCTCGTATTGGTTAACCGAGGTCGATGATGTCACTCAGTACTTCGCTGGGTTCAACGCCTTCTTTAATGCGCCATTCAGCTACCCGCTACTGGCTTTCGACAGCATCAACTATCCGCAAGGCACGCGCGCCACTTTTGTTGACGCGATCCCGTTGTACGCGTTGCTGCTAAAGGTTTTCGTACCTTCTAGCTTCGCGCCGTTCAACCCGTTCGGTGTGTGGGTCGCGCTTTCCTTCATCGCCCAGGCTGTATGCGGCTGGTGGATCCTGCGTGAATTGCGGGTGCATTCCTGGTTGGCGCTGTTTGCCTTGGTGGTGTGCCTGTTGACGTTCCCGGCGCTAACTACCCGCCTGGGGCATATCTCGCTGATGTCGCACTGGATTATCCTTTGCGCACTGGCGTTGTATGTCCGCAGCCGTCGCACGGTCACGCCAGAGCGGCTGGGCTGGACGTTGCTGTTGGTATCGTCGTTCTACGTCAACATCTATCTCTGTGTAATGGCCAGCGCCATCTACGTTGCCGGGCTGTTTCACCAGCCGTCGTGGCGCGCACCGCGTGAATTGGCCCGAGCTGCCATTCCCTTCGTGATAATCGGTGCCAGCCTGTTTCTTACCATCTTCCCCATGGAGCGGGTAGAAGTAGCACCAGAGTCCGGTTTCGGTACTTATTCAATGAACTTGCTATCACCGTTTCATGGTGGCAAGTACATCAAGTTCCCCGACCCTGAAATGCCTGGCCAGTATGAAGGCTTCAACTATCTTGGCCTGGGTGTGCTGCTGGCCTTTGCGCTTGCCTGGGCGCTGAACCGTAGTGCGTCCGAGAGCAGCTTCGCCAAACACCGGGCACTGACATGGCTGATGTTCCTCTTCACCGCCTACGCGCTTTCAGACACCATCTACCTTGGCGTGCATGAAATTGTCTCGCTTCACTATCCTTCATTCATGGACCGTATCACCTCTCAGTTCCGTGCCTCGGGCAGGTTCTTCTGGCCTGTGGGTTATTGCGTGGTGATATTTGCCATTGCGAGCCTCTATAAACGCTTGGGTGCCAAAGTATTTGCCGTCAGCATGGTGGTATTGATCGGCCTGCAATTGGCAGACCTGTCCAACTTGCGCCACCGTCTGGTCGATACCGCCAAACGTCCTGCTGCGGCCGTGCTGACCCAGCCGACCTGGGACCAACAACTCACTACCGACACCCAGTACTTGTACTTTTTCCCCAAGTTCCGTTGCGGTCGGGCCGACCAGATTTTGAACACGCTGATGCCAACCATGCGCTTTGCCTCCGTGCATAACCTGAAGATCAACACCGGTTATGTATCACGAGCGGCTTCTAACTGCGCAGTGGAAAGCACTCAGGCCGAAATTGCAGGCTCGCAAATGGCCAATTCGATGTATGTGTTCAACCGCGGCGATTTCCCTGCAGTAGCACAGGTGAAAGCGTTGTTCCCGGCAGACCGCCAACCTGCGTGCATAGAAATCGATTTCGCCCATGTGTGCAGCTTCCAGCCAACAGGGAGTAAAGTACAATGACCCCTTTGCCAAAGCGAAAAGTTTCCCTGGTCTCGCCGTTTTATAACGAAGAAAAGGGTGTACAAGCTTTTTTCGCCAGGATCAACGAAGTATTCGCACCGCTCGCCGACCGCTACGAGCTCGAAGTTATTGGTATCAACGATGGCAGCCGTGACCGCACGTACGATGAGCTGGTCAAAGCCAAAGCAGCAAACCATTACCTTACCGTTGTCGACCTGTCGCGCAACTTCGGCAAGGAGGCGGCCATATCTGCGGGTCTTGATTTTGCCACTGGTGACGCGGTAATCCCCATTGATTCTGACCTGCAGCACCCGCCAGAGGTCATCCTCGAGCTTATTCAGAAGTGGGAGGAGGGTGCAGAAGTGGTGCTGGCCAAGCGGGTCGACCGTGACACTGACCACGCTGTGCAAAAGCTGACGGCCAACTGGTTCTACCGTGTGCACAACCGGATTTCCGACATTGATATTCCTGCCGATGTCGGCGATTTTCGACTGATGGACCGCAAGGTCGTTGAAGCCTTGAAAACCCTCCCTGAAACAAGACGCTTCATGAAAGGTTTATTTGCCTGGGTGGGCTTCCGGACCACCACCGTGGAGTACAAAGTAGCCCCGCGTGAGCACGGTACCTCAAGCTTCAATACCTGGAAACTGTGGAACTTTGCAATCGAGGGCATCACCAGCTTCAGCAGTGCGCCGTTGCGCATCTGGACCTACCTCGGTTGTGCAGTGTCGGCGTTGTCATTCTTGTACGCCGCTTACTTGCTGATCAAAACCATTTTCTTTGGTGCTGACACGCCGGGTTATGCATCGATCATGATCACCATACTGTTTGCCAGTGGTGTACAGCTAATTGGCATTGGTGTTTTGGGAGAATACGTAGGGCGGATTTTTGCCGAGTCGAAAAAACGGCCGGTTTACATAGTGCGTGATGTTATCAAGTGATCAATCTAGTCCCCCAACGTTACCACGAGTTCATCCGCTTCGGCCTGGTGGGCGTGACCAACACTCTAGTGCATGCGGGAATCGTGGTCACGTTGATGGAACTGTTGGCACCGCCGGCCTATGTTGCCAATGGCGTGGCGTTCATGTTTGCCAACGTGATGTCGTATATCCTCAATAGCCGTTTCACCTTCAAAACGCCCGCCAGTTTTCTTGGCTATCGGCGCTTTTTGCTGGTTTCTTTGGTGTCGTTGGCCCTTACCTTGGCGATCACCTCGCTGGTGGAGTTCCTGGGTTGGCATTACGCCTTTGGTTTGCTGATGGTGATTTTTGTGGTGCCGGTGCTCAACTACATAGTCATGAAACTTTGGGCATTTTCCCCCACGCGCTAGCATAACGGTGCGGGGCCTTTACGGCCCCGCGCTCTGTGCGGTGGTTAGCTTACACTCGAGGTTTTCAGCCAGCTAAGCGGCACAGTCATGCGTCAGCTGGTGGAGTTATGCACTGCCTCCAGCGCCAACTGGTGCTGGCGCTGCTCATGTTGTACGGGCGTTAGTTCAGCTGACGGCAGCGCAGGGTTCCAAAGCGGAGGTTAAGCTAAACCTGCGTGACCGAGGGCTTGGGTATGTCAGCTGTCCCGCTTTGCGCCGCGTAGTGAAGCCTTTAAAATTCACACATTTGCCATTAATCAAATCCTTCATGGAAGAATATGAATCACCTCAATATTGCCAAACAAGCACTCATCGCCCAAGCTCGCGCCGTCAACGAACTCGCTGATCGTTTGAACGGTGAATTTCAAAGTGCAGTGGAGCTTCTGCTGGGCTGTCAAGGTCGCGCTGTAGTGTGCGGCATGGGCAAATCAGGTCTGATTGGTCAAAAAATGGTCGCGACTTTCGCCTCCACGGGCACCCCCAGCTTCTTTTTGCACCCTGCGGAGGCGTTCCACGGGGACTTGGGCATGTTGAAGCCGGTGGATGTGCTGATTCTCATCAGCTATAGCGGCGAAACTGAGGAAGTAATCAAGCTCATCCCAAGCCTCAAGTCATTCGGCAACAAGATCATTGCCATGACAGGCAATGGCAAATCCACCTTGGCGACGCACGCCGACATTTGGCTTGATATCTCGGTTGAACGTGAGGTTTGCCCAAATAACCTGGCACCAACCACGTCCACCTTGGCAACGATGGCCATGGGGGATGCGCTCGCGGTTGCGTTAATCGAAGCTCTCCAGTTCAAACCTATGGACTTCGCCCGTTACCACCCCGGGGGTAGCCTTGGCCGTAAACTGCTCACCCGGGTCAAAGATGTGATGCATTCACCGGCCCCGGTTGTAACGCGGGCTACCGGATTCCACGATTGCCTGTTGGTGATGACGCGCAGTCGTCTCGGCTTGGCTGTTGTGTTGGAAGGCGATCAGTTGGTAGGCATCGTGACTGACGGTGACCTCCGCCGTGCGCTGCTGGAAAACCCAGGCATCACTCAAGAAACTGTTGCTCAGTTCATGACGGGGAAGCCGCACACCATTTTTGAAAATGCGCAGCTCTCCGAGGCGGAGTCTTACATGCTGGACAATAAAATCAGGGCTCTGGCGGTCACCAGCGCGGAAGGTGCAGTGGTAGGCGTGGTCGAAATCTTCGATTAATCGTTATTTCGACCACGCCAAGCGATCACCTCAATCGAAGTGCTCTGCCTTACTCAATGACACGCCCAAGCAATCCTTAGCGGAGAGCGAGGGTGTGTATTCAATAGGCCATTCGATCGCGATTTCCGGATCATCCCAAGCGATGCAGCGCTCGCTTTGTGGTGAATAGAACTCGGTTGTCTTGTAGAGAAACTCTGCTGTCTCGCTTAGCGTGACGAAACCGTGGGCAAACCCTGGCGGGATCCACAACTGGTTATGGTTCTGCGCAGACAACACAGCGCCTACCCATTTACCAAAGGTGGGCGATGAGCGGCGGATATCAACAGCGACATCAAATACCTCGCCCTGCACCACCCGCACCAGCTTGCCCTGAGCATGGGGCGGCAACTGATAGTGCAAGCCGCGCAGTACGCCCTTTGACGAGCGGGAGTGGTTGTCTTGCACAAATTCTGCTTGTTGGCCGGTTATTTCACTGAACGCGCGCGCGTTGAAACTTTCGTAGAAAAAGCCGCGCTCATCACCGAAAACCGTTGGGGTGAATAGAAAAACTTCGGGGATGGCCAAGGGTATCGCTTTCATCAGAAAATCTTCTCTTTAAGCAGATTTTTCAGGTACTGGCCATAACCGTTCTTGAGCAATGGTTGTGCCAGACGCTCAAGCTGCTCGGCGTCGATCCAGCCGGCGCGATAGCAAATTTCTTCCGGGCAAGCCACTTTAAGGCCCTGGCGGCGCTCCATGGTTGCGATGTATTGGCTCGCATCCAGCAAGCTGTCGTGAGTACCAGTGTCCAGCCATGCGTAACCGCGGCCCATGATCTCGACATGCAGTTGCTCTTGCTGCAGGTAGAGATTATTCAAATCGGTAATTTCAAGCTCGCCCCGCGCGGACGGTTTCAAGTCACGGGCCAGGTCGACAACTTGGTTGTCGTAGAAGTAAAGGCCGGTTACTGCATAGCTGGATTTCGGAATTGCGGGCTTTTCTTCGAGCGACAGTACACGACCGGTCTGGTCGAATTCCGCTACGCCGTAACGTTCAGGATCCTGCACATGGTAAGCGAACACCGAAGCGCCTGCGTTGCGCTTACCAGCGTTCAGCAGCAGTGACTGGAAATCGTGACCGTAGAAAATGTTATCGCCCAGCACCAGTGCCGAGGGATCATTGCCGATGAAGTCAGCCCCGATCGTAAACGCCTGCGCCAGGCCGTCCGGGCTCGGCTGCACGGCGTACGTCAGATTGATGCCCCACTGGCTGCCGTCGCCCAGAAGCTGCTCGAAACGCGGCGTATCTTGCGGGGTGGAGATGATGAGAATGTCGCGGATGCCTGCCAGCAGCAAAGTGCCCAGCGGATAATAGATCATCGGCTTGTCATAAACAGGCAAGAGCTGCTTCGAAACAGAAAGCGTTGCCGGGTGCAGACGCGTTCCGGAACCACCAGCCAGAATGATCCCTTTACGATTGGTTGTGTTCATTTATTCAGATCTTCCATGAGCATACGGGTGACACCACTTTGCCAGTCTGGCAAGTGCAGCGTGAACGAGTTGCGAAGCTTGGCGGTATCCAAGCGCGAATTCAACGGGCGACTGGCCGGGGTAGGGTACTCGGTAGTGGCAATTGGATTCACGGCTTCGACCATGAGATCTTCGCCATGACTCCGCGCGAACTCAATAACATAGCTGGCGTAGGCATGCCATGTTGTTTCGCCCGACGGAGCTAGGTGGTAGACCCCAGCCAGATCCGGGTTGTGCAGCGCCTGCTGCAGCGCCAAAACGGCCACATCTGCGAGCAGATCTGCTCCCGTGGGAACACCGACCTGATCCGCGATGACATTGAGCGTTTGACGTTCTTTGGCTAACCGCACCATGGTCTTGGCGAAGTTGTTACCTCGCGCAGCGTACACCCAGCTGGTGCGGAAAATCAGATGCTTGCAGCCCGAAGCCTGTATCAGTCGTTCGCCTTCGAGCTTGGTAGCGCCATAATAGTTGACCGGCGCAACGCTGTCGGTTTCGCTCCACGGGGTAGTACCTGTGCCGTCGAAAACGTAGTCGGTTGAGTAGTGAACCAACCATGCATCCAGGCGCTTGGCTTCCTCCGCCATCACTTGGCTAGCCAAGGCGTTCACAATATGGGCAGTCTCGCGTTCGCTCTCAGCTTTATCCACTGCCGTATAGGCGGCTGCGTTGACAATCACTTGAGGCGACACAGCGCTAATGGCGGCTCGAAGGCTGTCGAGATCTGACAAATCACCTTTAAGTTCACCATAGGGTGTGGAGGCTGGGTGTCGGTCGAGTGCTACAACGTCACCCAGGACGCTCAGCGCGCGCTGCAGCTCCCAGCCTACCTGACCGTTTTTACCGAGCAGCAGAATTTTCATGCTTGGCCTGTACGCGTGGCGTAGTTATTGTCAATCCATTGCTGATAGCTACCGCTTTTGACGTGTGCAACCCATTCAGGGTTGTCCAGGTACCATTGCACGGTCTTGCGAATGCCCGATTCGAAGGTTTCTTCTGGAACCCAACCCAGTTCGCGCTGGATCTTGCTCGCGTCGATTGCATAACGCAGATCGTGGCCTGGGCGATCCTGAACGTAGGTCAGCAGTTCAGCATGGGGGCGGAATTTGGAGTCCGGGCGCAGCTCGTCTAGCAGCGAGCAGACCGTGCGTACCACCTCGATGTTCTGTTTCTCGTTATGGCCGCCGATGTTGTAGGTTTCACCTACCTTGCCCTCGGTCACCACTTTATAGAGTGCACGGGCGTGGTCCTCAACGTACAGCCAGTCGCGGATCTGATCGCCTCTGCCATAAATAGGCAGTGGTTTGCCTTCCAGAGCGTTCAAAATTACCAGCGGGATGAGCTTTTCTGGGAAGTGGAACGGTCCATAATTGTTCGAGCAGTTAGTCACCAGCGTAGGCAGGCCATAGGTGCGCGCCCAGGCGCGAACTAGGTGGTCCGAGCTGGCTTTACTGGCCGAGTAGGGCGAGCTTGGCTGGTAAGGGGTGGTTTCAGTGAAGAGGTCTTCTGGGCCTTCCAAGTCGCCATAGACTTCGTCGGTAGAGATGTGGTGGAAGCGGAAAGCACCCTGAAGGCTCTTTTCCAACGAACTCCAGTACGCACGTGCCGCTTCTAAAAGTACGTAGGTTCCGACAATGTTGGTCTGGATGAACTCTGACGGACCACTGATTGATCGGTCGACGTGCGATTCAGCGGCCAGGTGCATAACAGCATCGGGCCGATGCTCGCGGAATACGCGATCTAGCGCCTCGCGGTCACAGATGTCCACACGCTCGAAAGCATAGCGATCGCTTTGATCGACGGATTGAAGTGATTCTAGGTTGCCTGCGTACGTAAGCTTATCGACGTTGACAACTGAGTCTGCGGTGTTGGAAATAACGTGTCGCACGACTGCCGAGCCAATGAAGCCGGCACCACCGGTTACTAAAATCTTCACGAGAGTTTTCTACCTTGAGGTTCTGATAGTGAGTGTGGTGAGTGGGGAGCCCTGCGCATTCCATACGCGTCAGGCTTGGTAAAAACACGTTGCACAAAGTATACCCGATCGACGAGTCTCTTCGGCAACGTCGTTGTTGGTCAGTTCCGTGCTTCAGCAACTAAAGGCGAAATCTCGTTTTGCAGGCGTCGAGGTCGGTCTTGAGCTGCGGCTTGGCATGCATAGGGTACTAAGCTACGGGAAGGCCACTATACATGTGGGTGCGAAATCAGTCTTAGCTCGGTGAGGCTTCAAGGCTGCTATTGCGCGGTCTCCGCCAAGCTTGTGCACAGCATCTCTGGAGCGAATTATCTGTAAGGCCGTTGGTGGTTGCGCTGAGCCCGCCACATGCACGTATGCCTTGGGCAAAGACGATGACACATCTAGTAACATGTGGAAAAAGTGAGCGCTGACGTAAATTTGACGAATACGCAAGGTAGAGGCAAGAAAATTGGAAAATTACAGGTCACTGAAAAAAAGTCTGGTAATGGATGAGTACAGAGTTGCCATGTTGGGAAATGTAATGTATTTTGAAAATTTGAGAATTGGGTAAAAGTAGGAATGGAAATTTTTTATAAAAATAAAGATGTAATTATATCTAATAGTTTTTATGATACTGAACTTTTAGTCATCTCTTTCTGTCCGCTGATTGATGAGAGGCAGACAATGACTAAAGATAGTGGTTTCGGTAAGGTTTTTTTTGAAAATAAAAAAATTTCATGCATTTATGTGATACCCACATGGAATCATTGGTATCAATATGAGTATATGCAGGATGCTCTTGAGATTGTCAAAGTCATAGCGAAAGGGTTCAAGAAAGTCGTGTTGTACGGTGTTAGCATGGGCGGCTACGGGGTCTTAAAATATGCTAATTACCTGAAGGCATGCGATGTGATTTCGATATCGCCGCAAGCGGCGGTCACCGGCGCGCAGTCTGAGTTCGATAGTAGATTCCTACAGTTCTGGAACAAAATTGATTATAAGTCTGACAGCTGGCATGCAGAAAATAATTTTCCTCTGAATATCACAATATTTTATGACCGCTATCACCTTGAAGACAGTCGTCATGCTCGACTTGTTTCAAACTATATCAAACATGCCAAGCTAATTAGCTTGCCATTTTCAGGGCACGAGGTATTCGCAGTATTAAATGAGTCGGGCATTTTATCTGACTTCATTTTCTCTTTGTTGAGCGCTAATGTTGATTACGCCGTGTTGCTCTCTAAGTACAGGCGAAATCGCGCAAAATCAGGTGTGGCGTGGATGTACGCTGCACGGAATTCACTCACAAGGAACCGTGTAAACGCTGCAGGTAGGCTTTACAAGAAGTCGATAGACGTAATTGAGTGGCGGAAATTAAACGGTTTAAGCATTGATGCAGCTAAGGCGAAAATGACCTTGCTAAGTTTTGTTGACTACTGCTTCTCGACTAATAATTATGCTTGGTTTTACGATATGTACAAGCGATTTTCCAATCGCAAGATAATTAATGTTGATTTGACTGAGCATTACATAGAGTGCTGCTTCCTGAGCGGTGACGGCAATGCGTTCATCGCTGCTGTACAGGAACTGGATAAATCAGGCAAAGCCCGGTCACCCAAGGTGGCCCATCTAACCAAGCAGGCCATTGAAAAAAGTATCGCAGCGGCTTCTGATTTTCATTAATGGCTAAAGAGAAGGACGAGGATTATGGTCGGCGGAAAAAAAACGGGCTGTGGTATCGTTACGTTCAATCGTCCACACCTTCTGTTGAAGCTTTATAAGTCGCTGCCGCATGATATCTTGGATGTTATACATATTGTCAATGATGGGGAGTGGTACGATTCTTTTGAAGTCATCCCTACTCATCTAATAAGTCACAATTCTAGAAATTTAGGTGTTGGAAAGTCTAAGAATAAAGCCTTGCAGCACTTATTAGATCAGGGCTGTGAGCACATTTTTCTAATAGAGGATGATATATTCATTAAGGATGTGCGTGTTTTTGAAGCTTATGTCGAAGCGTCGAATTGGTCCGGCGTGCAACATCTAAATTTTAGCCAACATGGCCGGATGAATAAAACCCGCGAGGGTGCTCCAAAGCCTGTTGCAAGCGTGAGCTGTGACGGAGTAGCAACAATCTTGCTGTATAGGCATTGCGTTGGAGCTTTTTCTTATTACACCAGGCATTCCTTACTCATGAGTGGTCTGATGGACACGAGTTTTCATAATGCTCTGGAGCACGTCGATCATACATTAGAAATTATCAAGCGCTCCATGCATCCACCTTTTTGGTATTTCGCCGATATTGTCGACTCTGGCCGATATATTGGGGATGAGGAATGGAGTTTGGAGCAGTCCACGATCAGTTCAGGTGATCACCATCAACATGAAGTTGCTGAGGCGGTGAGGATATTCACGCTTAAACACGGGTGCGCGCCAAGCGAGCTTCCGCTGGCCCCTGAATGGGAAGTGCGTGAGACCTTACTTAAAATAAAAGATATGTATGGTGAAAGGACGGGTATGCATGCCTCAAAAGAAAAAAAGATGCTCGATTTAATAGTGTGATATCGACAGCCCAATCCGAAGGGTGTCATTTTCTGAACCGCACTCATCACTTCAGTCGAAGTTGGTGATGCAATGCGGGTTGTATATGTTCTTATATTAGGCAAGCCAGATGGGCTGTGCAGCCCTTCTGACTTTTTCAATCCCCTACAGTATTGCGAGTACATTCCTGATAGGATTGCGATGCTGAGGGCCTGCTAGAATTTGGCTTAGCGCTAAATCGAATCCTTCGACATTGAAGCTGTGCAGTTTACCAGTCACCGGGACTTGAAACTCTGTATTTTTAAGTTCATCCGGCGAACTAAAGAAGGCTGCGCGTTCAAGTGAGTTAGTCACGCCTTCAAGTGATTTATTTCGATAGATGGCGAGAGGTACATTATACATCTCGTACTCGAGGATGCAGGTCGAGACTGTAGACACACCTGCTTTCGCGTGCTTGATCAGCTCCTCCGTGGTGTCAATCGAGTGGAAATAGATTTCCTTGTCATGGCCGTATCGTAGAAGGTTGGAAGGTTTAGCACCTAGCATATAATGAATTAAGTTCTGTTTATTCAATTCTGCTGGATGAGCAGCCCATATGTACAGTTTCTGAGGGTTGGCTCTTGCTAGCTCGAATAAAGATTGAGCGATTGTTCGCTGGTCCTCGAAGTTATACAGGTACCAGTTGGTGTTGGTAGTGATAACGGTGTAGTCAGGCACGACAGGGGTATCAGTCTTTTTCAGAGAGACTTCTCGATAGCGCGGATATCCCACTTCCGCATTATCGAACCAGCTCACTTGATGATCAGCAAAAGAGGGGACCGGAAAGCCTGCGCCCAGGGTGTGTGAAGCTGTATTAACGAACACGGAATCGTCTGATAAATTGAATCCTATCTGAAATAGCCCGTGGGGTACTTCAATGATCGGCATGTTCATCACTGCACAGGCTTTCAAAACTGACAAAATGTCAGCGTTCAACACAGGACTGATATGTCCGACTGTGGTGATTGCGGCAGAAAAAGCACCGACCAGCATGATTGCAGATTTGGCGTCTGACGTGATTTTGATATTTGTTGGTAGGTTATAGTCAGTGGCTAAATGGTAATCGCGCTGCGGAGAGTTATTATAGATTAGATAGTCAAATTTTGAGCCCGTAGCGGATAAAATCGCAAGCTCCACCTGAGAGAAATTGTTGGTGATATAGAGAATCGTCTGTTTTGAGATTTTCTGTTGGGGGGTATAAGATTTGATGGCGATAGTCATTGTTCACCCAGTACATGCTGTTTGATTACAGATTCTCTAGCTTTCAAAGATACCCTATGTAGTACTTTGGGGTCTTTGATAAGTTTTTCCAACTGGGTAAACCACTCATTTTGAGACTCACACAGCCAGCCATTTACGCCATGTGTTATCGCTGCCTTGAACTCATCACGAGGACTGGCGATAACAGGGACGCCTTGCGAACCACATTCTATAAATTTAATGTTTGATTTGGCATTATTGAAAATGGTGTTTTCCAGTGGTGCAAGTGCAATGTCATGTTGCGAAATGATGGTGAGCATTTCATCAAAGTTGACACGGGAGACGGTTTTTACATGCGGATTGAAAATTTCGATAGGTGCAGAATGGCTTCCGGTATTGCCCAGAAATGTAATTTCAAAGCTATCGGGATAGAGCTGCGCCAGCCTAATAAGCGGACCCTGAGCAATAGAGTAATCCTTTTTGTGCGTGGCGGTGCCCGACAGATAGAGAATTTTGAGTTTTCGGCGAGGTAGATCGTTCAGTCTAACAACGCAGTCCTGCTTGGCGCGCACCATACTGGCCAGGATTTGGTTTTTATGGACCTCTACAGGTTTTGAGAGGTGATGCATGGCTTTTGCAATCAGATCCGTACTGCAACGGAATCCATCGGCGTACAATAGGAAAGCAGACTTTCCCATGATGTTATTTCTTGCGGCATCGACAGAGCGGCCTTCGCTGGATCTAACATGTCCTAGGTACTCCGCATGTTCAGGTACCAACAGGTCATCGTAGTCAAGGATCACTTTAACGCCAATATTTTTGGCCAGCTCGATCAGGTACAGTGAGGTTTCATTGTGTTCGGGGCGGGAGAAAATCAATTCCTTGCAATTGAATATTGCACGGACTAGTTTCAGGATTTCAGTTTTCCCGTGATACACAAGGTTTTTCTTTAGCTTTTTCGATTGGAAAAGGCAGCGGTAAACGAAAGAACCATCCCGACGTGGAGCACTTGATAGAAACAAAGTGGCTTGATGATCAATTCGGAATGCCTGATGATGCTTGAGTAGCCCTGGTCGTTTAAGTTCGCGGGATTCGTTGAAGCCATAAGTAAAGTAGTGGTCGGCAGCCAGCATGCCGCTGTGCTGTACATCTGGATATTTATCAAAATATTGCTGCTGGTTAATAATGCAGCGGTATATATAATCAGGTTCAATATCCTGCCGGTCGCGCATTAGCTGCTCGACAAATTTTTTATTGGGATCTAGTGAGGGAACAAACTTCAACGTTTTCACTTTAGCAACCACATTTCCCACAGGTGAAGCTATTGGTTCGAGTTTAGGTGCCTCGGTTGTCGCCGTGCTTGGATCTTTGAGTGCGCCGGAAGCGCCAGATGGGCCGGGCTGCAAGGCACTTGATGTTTTCTTGGTTGTCACGATAGTTCCTTCGCGCTGGCGGCTGAGTTAGTTGTTAACAATGGTATTGCGCTTTTCCGGCTCGTCATCGAATCTCTGGGCGGTAATGCCAGCGCTCCGTAAGGACCGCTCAGATAGTCCAAAGCCATCGACGGGTTGTAGAAGAGATCGCGGAGGCTGATGTCTGCCCATTTTTCCATAAAGTTTCTTTGCTCTCTAGCTGCTCGTGCCTTCTTCTCAGCAGTGCCATCCTTGCCCCTACTCGCTGACTCAGCATGAATTAGTAGGGCAAATGCACTCCAAATCGCATGCAGGCCCCTCTGTTGGATCCGCAAGCAAAGATCCACGTCATTGAACGCAACCGGGAACTCTCGCTCATTCAACCCATTGACTGAATCGAAAACCGACTTGCGCAATAGTAAGCATGCCGCTGTTACAGCACTTTGTCGGTGGGTAATCTGATTCATGCCTAGATAGCCAGCATCCCGTTGTTCAAGATCGTTGCCAGTGTGCGCCGCCAGGCCGTTGATCCCCACAGTTACACCGCCGTGTTGCACCATTTTATTCGGCCAAAGCAATTTGGCGCCCACCACGCCAACCCCCGGTCGCAGCAGTTGTGCAACCATCTCTTTCAACCAGCCTGCCTCTATAATCTCGATATCGTTGTTCACCAACCCAATCAGTTCGCCAGTGGCAATCCCCACTGCACGGTTATTGATCGTCGAGTAATTGAAGGGATAGGGATGAGGCAGCACGGTTACACCGCGCGTAGCCAGCTCGGTTAAGTATGCTACGGTCTGTGATTCCCTGGACTGGTTATCAACAACAATAATTTCCAGGTTTGGGTAATCCGTGTCGTTTAAGAGCCCTTCGATGCAGGCATGCAGCAGCTTGTATTGGTCCCGCGTTGGCACGATAAGGCTCACGCGGGGTAGTTGCGCTGGTAAAGGCCAGTGGGCTCGAAACAGTGCCGGGTAGTCAGCGACTTGGCTCACCGTGGCACCAGGTGCCAGCTGTTCACACAACCATTCAATAGCCTGCAGACGCTGTTGCGAAGGCTGGCTCTGCTCCGGGCTCGCAGGTGCATGGGCAGCGCGATGGTAAAGCACGCGAGGCAAGTGCGTAACCTGCGCTCTGGTGTTCTGTGTGGCCAACGCAATGCCGACTGGGAGGTCGTGCCAGCTTACAGAACCATCTGCTTGACGGCCCTTGAGCAGCGCCAAGGCTTGTTTGATAATGTTCGCGCTGTAGATTGCTCCAGGGGTGAAAATATCAGCGCCGATAAACAGGTCGATATCCCACACCGGTTTCAGCCACGGCAGGCTGCGCTCCCCCTGCGGACCGTCGCGATCGCAGTCGGCGAATGCCCATGCGCTCTCATCGTCAAGCAAGGCACTCAGGTGCGCCAGCGCCAGAGGCGCCAACCTATCGCCCGCCACCATTGGCAGGATGCGATCGCAGTCGCCTTCAAGCAGTTGAGTGAGCGCTGGCAAGAGATTGCATGGGGGGGCGATAGCAACTGCATGCGCGCCAGCGTTGCAGGCACCCAGACTGTTCAGGCTTATTTGTTCCAGTGCCGTATCGCCGTCGCTCAGCAGCAGCACCCCCAACTTGCCTTGTAGCGGCGGTAAGGGCAGTGTGTCCAGGCGCTGGAACACCTCGAACCATTGAGGGTAGTGATGCCAGCCTGCACTTTTCGGCAGGCGCATGGTTTGGTCCTTGGCAACCTCAGTCAGCAGGGCCACCGTTGCGGCATCGTGTGCCTGATCCAATTTCTGGAGCAGCCCTTCAACGCCCTCCGGCCAGCAGCACAAGCGAATGGGGCTACCAGCCAGTGGCTGGCCAAGATCATTGACGATTTCCAGCACATGCACCTTGCCATCGGCCAACTCCCAGGGCAGATCGATGCCGAAACCGTGGTCACTTGTGGCGCGGTACGCCAAGGCCTGGTTGTGCTCATTACATACCGCCCGACCAACCACTTGATCGCCTTCCCGTACCGTAACCTCCACATGTCGATCAGGTGCCTTTGGATCCCAGCACCAACCACCGACACGCAAGCCGCCTGTATGCCAAACCTGGGACGCAATCGAGGCACTGTCGTCACTGGGTGCTGCCGGGAGCGACAGTTGACCTTCCAATTCGAAGGACTGGTTGGCGATGCGTGCGGTGATCAAGCATGCCTCGTCAAGCCAGCGCTGGCGCAATTGCACGGCAAAGCCATGGTACTGGTCGCCCATTGGCGCGTTAGGCTCATATTGGTCGGCGCGTGCCAGAGCAACGCTGGCTCCATCGATGAACACCTCGATGACAGGCCGGTTTTCCGGTTGCGTGTTGTCCATCGCCCAGCCGTGCAGTACGTCCCCCTGAAGGCCAAATATGGCGCCGCTGAAGGCGGGTAGGGCGACCGGCTGAGCCGTTTGCTTTTGATCCAGAAGGTGTTCGGTCATTGGAGCAGGCTCAGGGTGAAAGGCAAGGCGGTCAGGGCTGCGGCCCCTGTGTCGCTTGCCAACAAATTGGAGGGTGCGAACAGCGGTATACCCAGCTGGGCTGCCAAGCGAGGGGCCGCCCAGTCGCTGCCAGGATATTCAGCCAGGCTGAGCACAGCATCACATCCGGCGGCTTGGGCTCGCTCGGCCAAGGTGAAGCCATTCAAGTCGGGCAGCACATGAACGGAACCGGTGGCTTGCAGTTGTTTCAGCAGGGGGCCATCGCTTGGCGCAACCAAACGGATGGACAATTCCGCGCGTTTAATATGCCTTGCAACATCCAGCCAATGCTGGGCAATGCTGGCATCGCGCAGGCTGTCACCAATGACGAGTGATTGAGGCATATGCACAGTCAACCCCCTGGTTACCGCAGTCGCTTCTATTACTAACTTGGAATCTGGCAGCGCATCGCTGTAAACAGGTTGTAGCGCTGGCCATGGCAACTGAACGCTAGCCGCTTCGCGAGCAAAACGCCGCCAGTCATAATCACCCCTCGAATCGAGCAAGCGGTCGTCGTTGCACAGAATGCGGTACGGAATGTCCAGCATTGCCGGCAGATCACATAAGCCAATCGGGCAGCGGGCAAGGTTCTGGAACAACATTGCCTGCAATGGCAGGCTGCGCAGGCATTCGACCAAGTGAGTGAAATCGCCCGGCAGTTCGTACTCCAGATTCAGAGGCAAGGGGCACAATGGGGCGGTCAGCACTACCCAAGTTCGATGACTGCTGTGGTGATAAGCCAAGCTGAAAGCGGCATCGTCATTTGGGCCATCGTGGATGTAGAGCGTTCTGTCCTCACCCATCTGCCAACTGAGATTTCGCTCGCTCGCCGGTTTACGTACCAAGTGCTCAAGGCGCGCTTGCTGTAAAGCCTGGCGTGCAGGCTTGATAGGGTCGCGCAGGCAGAATGCTTGATAGCTGCTGGATGCGTCGGGGTACCGTTGGCGCAAGGTTGCGTTGTTCACCGCCACCCGCATTACCTTCTCGGCACCGAACGAAATACCACCCTGGTGTGCCACAAACACGTTAGGCGCCCCCATGTGCCGCCAGCCTTGGCTGCGGGCGCGCAGGCACCAGTCGGTTTCTTCACCGTAGCCCCGAGCCAGGTGTACTTCGTCCAGGTAGCCCACCTGGTCCAGTGCGGCCCGCTTGATATACAGGCAAAAGCCGCAGCCCGTCTCGATTTCAACGGGTGGGCTGGCCACCTGCCGGGCGAGTTCATCCAGTTCGGCCTGAGCCTTGGCGCTGGGCATTTCGTGGCAGATCTGGCTACGGGGGAAGCTCATGAGCTCGCCGTTATTGGTGAACGGCGTTACCGACGCAATGCGTTTGTCGCTATAAGCAACTGCACGCAACCGATCCAGCCAGGCGCCGTGCACGCGGGTATCTGCGTTGAGCCACACTACGTCCTTGTTCGGGCTGAGGGCCATGGCGCGGTTCATGGTACGGATGAAACCGAGATTGACCGCGTTGTTGATCAACGTGATCTTGCCCTTGGCAGCAAGCACCTTGAGTGCCTTGGCCAGGGCAGGGACCGGCGTCTTGTCTTCGATAACCACCAGGCGGTGCGGGGTGCGGTTCAATTTGCGGGCGTCCAGCGCGCTGTTGATGCACTCCAGTGTTTCCTCAAGGCCGTTATAGACCGGAATCAGCACATCCACTGGGTTGTTTTCGCCGCCACCTACGCTAGCAGGCGGAACGAAGACCGGCATGGCGTAAACCGGGCTGCCTTGCAGGGGCATGCCGTTGGTAAATTGTATGTGCACCGCAGGGGTGGGGTTCGGTACGCTCACCCGCAAACCACCATGGGTCGCTGGGAGCCCCGCTGCACCAAGCAGCGGGTGGGCGGCGCTGGCAGTCGCGTTAATGCGGGCGCCATTGGCTTCAATCTGCAGCGCTGCGGGCGCTTGCAGATTCTGCAAGTCGATCGCCCAGCCCTGAATTTCCTTCTGTTCCGGCAGATAGCGCACAACACCAATAGTGCCCGGAGCGTCGCTTTGCGCCGCCAGCAGCTTGACTACTAACCCGAGCTCTTTACCTGTCTGGATATCGGGCAAGTGGGCCAGGATTGTGCGTCGCAACTCGGCAGGCGTTTCTGACCGGCTACGAGCCTCCCAAAGGGTCAGCCGCAGCGCCAGATCGTTGGGTTGAAGTTTCCAGGCATTTGTAAGGTAGCGCGTGGCCATCTCGAAGTGGCCTTGCGCCAGTAGGCTGCGCCCCACCAACGCGTGAACGTCGGCCCGCTCGGGCAATGCCCTGGCGGCATTGGCAAAATATAAAAAAGCCAGCTCGGGCGTCTGCGGCAAGGCCGCGATGCCTTTCCATACGAGTGCTTCGGCCCGATACTCGGGAACCTGCAACGCACGTTCGAGTGCAGTTGCCGCCGCGTCATGCTCGTTGGCCTGACGGTGGCGGTGGAAGATGCCCATGAGCGTCTCTCGCCCATGGTCGAGTTGTCTGGACATAAGCTTGGCTTGGCTACAGATAATAAAAAGAGGGGCGACCCGAAAGTCGCCCCTTTGGCATATGCCCGGCCCTGAGGCCGGACATACGCAGCGCTACAGCAGGGCTAGTTACACTTGGCCGTGCAGTACAACGACGTTGTCGATGTGAGCGATAGCTTCGGCGGAACCAACGATGCCCAGAGCTACGTCGGCGTGGGTGCCGCCGTTCTCCAGTACAGCTTCCCAAGCAGCTTTGCCAGCGTCGTCAGCAGCACGGCCGGTAGCCGACTGGTACAGAGCGTCAATGAAGTCGCTGTTGGACTTGTCGGTAGCTTCAACCGAACCAACGATGCCTTTGGCAACGTCTGCGCGGCTGGTGCCGTTGAACAGCTGGGACACCCAAGCGTCCAGGCCAGCTTCGTCGGCTTCGCGGCCCAGAACGCTGGTGTACAGGTCACGGACGAAGTCGCCATTGGACTGGTCGCGGTCCTGAGCTTCCTCAGACACAGCGATAGCTGCAGCTACGTCGGCCAGCGAAGCGCCGTTGGCCAGTACAGCCTGCCATGCATCGGAGCCAGCTTCGTCAGCGTCGCGGCCCAGCAGGGTGTTGTACAGGTCGTTGATGCTGGCTTCGGTAGCAGCACCGCCGAACTCGGCAGAGTTCAGGAACTGGTTGGCGATGTCAGTCAGCGAAGTACCTTCGTTCACCAGGCCGGTGAATGCCTTGGCGCCTTCAAGGTCAGCGTCGCGACCCAGGATGCCTTGGTACAGGCGCAGGGCTGCTGCTTCTTCGTCGCTGTGAGCCAGGGCTACAGTGTCACCGTTGGCGAACGACAGGAACTCAGCGTTGCTGATAGCAGCGGTCTGGTTGCCGGTCAGGTTCACGGTGAAGTTGTTGCCGACTGCGAAGTCGTAGTCTTCGGCAGAGCCGTCCAGTTGAACAACGTCGTAACCTTCGCCAGTGTTGACGATGTCAGCGTGGTTGCTGCCGCTCAGGATGACAGTGTCATTGCCCGAACCGGTGGTCACGTTGTTGTTGCCAGCGCCAGCGATAACTACGTTGTCGCCATTGCCGGTAACGATGGTGTCGTTGCCGTCGCCAGCGTCGATCAGGGTGTTCTGGTCGCCTTTAACGGTGATTACGTCGTCACCGTTGCCGGTAGCTACTACCAGTTCGATAGCCGAGGTGTCGACCGCAGCCAGTGCGAAGGCTTGAACGTCGGCAGCTGGGGCAGCAGCTTGGCCTTCCAGGTTCACGACCAGGTTGGCGTCGCTCTGCAGGTGGTAAACGCTGGCGCCAGCAGCTTCAGCTGCGGCCAGGTCCAGTACCACGGTGTCGCCTTTAACGCCTTCAACAGTGCCTTGAACGATGCTGGCAGCACCGGATTCTGGCAGCTGAACGGTAGTGCCGGTGATACCAGCAACCGAAACGGTCTCTGCGTTATCCAGGTTCAGCAGGCTGTTGATGGCCTCGATGGTGGAGTCGGACAGGTTGGCGCTTTCGGCGGTCAGAGTAGCTTGTACGTCGCTGCTCGATACGGGATTATCGTATTGCATGGTGTATTCCTGTTACTTCAGGCCGGTTGGCCTGCTGCAATAGTAGTCTGCTCAGTTGCAGAGTTTTCCCACGGAGACTTAAGGCGGGCAGCGTTCATCTTCGTAACGGGGGTCAGGGCGATATGCAGCGCCACCAGCGGCTCGTTGCCGGTGGGGCCATGCATCATCTGATTGGCGACCAGGCGTTGTGGTTCGGCATTGCCGAACACCACAACGCCAGTCAATTCGTAGTGTTTGCGCAGAGGGCCGACCAGGCTGAAACCAACACACAGTAGTGGTAGGCCCTGCGCCTTGGCGCCGACGAACGTCCCCGTCGACACATTGCGACAAGGCCCTGAGCCAGCCACCATGCAGGTGTAGAGCAAATCTACGCCTACCGGTTTTTCAGCCCATTCGACGGCAAACGATTCAATGAAGTCTTCGGTACCGGGTGCACCTACCCAACCCTCATTGGAGGTTACCTCACCCGCCTTTTTCAGGTGGGCGGTAAGCGTGATGGGCAAGGGTTTGGCGCTGGCAGCAATGGCCTGGGCTGGCTCAGCAGTCGCGACAACGGCATAGGTGCGCATGATGGCCGGCGAGGTATCAATGCGGTCGATGCGAAGGTCGATCGGGTCGATCACTTCGTCGAACATGTGGTATTCGGTAATCAGAACGGTGGTTACACCACCTTTGACCCGAGCCACAATGGTGTCGCCCAGTTTGGTCAGCATGTTTTTGCTGACGCCCTCGGCGGGGAAGAAGTCGATGGAGCCTTTGCCCAATGGTGCTTGCTGTAGAGCGATGCACACGGGCTTGTCGGCAGGTGGCTGCGAGGCGTAGCGGAAGATGTACATGCCCGGCTCGAGCAGCGTAACCCGGGAACTGATTTTCAGGCCGTCAAGGGTCTGCGAAGGCATAGACATGGCGTTGTTAAGCTCCTTTTAAGCAAAAACACTGGTAGCTAACTTGCTCAAACCCGTGCGTGCACCAAGCGGCCGGTTAAGGCTCCCTGCGAGTGGCGAAGATGCCGTCCGAGGGAAGGGTTGTCAACCAAGAAATCTAAAAAAAATTTCATATCCTTCCGGAACTTAGCGCTGGCTTTCGCGCTCTCGAGGGGCTGGTTTTAGTACCCGACAAAAATAATAGGGTTACCCAGGCTGGAGAGAAATATCTGAAAAATCAGCAGCCTATCCAAAGCGCTACGCAGGTTTCGCCTCGGCCTGATTTTTTTGACTAAGCCTTTGCAGGAAGGTTTGACCTACTAGCCGTTTGTCGCCTTGTGTTGCGTCTGGCGAACGGTGGAGGTTCAGGGCCGGATTGCTCAGCAAACTTTCATGAATAATCGCGGCTGGTCGGGGAACGAGCTGGTTTCCGGATAATCTGAGAGCCAGACGTACCCATGCGGGTGTTACACTGCCTGCCGCTTCCGCCTTCCTCAGTATGGATACCATGAGTTCACAATCCGAAAATAATCTGCAAGCTGCCCTTAAAGCTTGTAAAAGCAGCTTCCTTTCGGTCGGTTTCTTCAGCTTCTTCGTCAACGCGCTGATGCTGGTGCCTACCTTCTTCATGATCCAGGTATCGGGTCGAGTCGTGCCCTCCAGCAGCACTTCAACATTGCTCATGTTGACGCTGATCCTGACCGTGCTGCTACTCACAATGGGGGCACTGGAGTGGGTACGTTCTCGCATCATGGTTCGTATCAGTAACCGTCTGGATGTTTTGCTCAGTCGGGATGTATACCGTGCAAGCTTCAAGCGCGCGCTGACCAGTGGTGGTGCGGATGCAACTGCGCAATCCTTGAATGACCTCACAGCCTTGCGCCAATTTTTTACTGGGCCAGGCTTGTTTGCTTTCTTCGATGCTCCCTGGTTTCCAATTTACACCATCGTGATGTTCCTCTTTCACCCGTGGTTCGGCTGGATGACGCTGGCGTGTGGTGCCGTTCTGTCGGTGCTGGCTGTCGTCAACCACCGTCTTACAGGGCAGGCGTTGGCTGCGGCCAACAAAGAGAACGTGGCTTCCAACGTGGTAACGACCAAGACGCTGCGTAACGCCGAAGTGATCGAGTCTATGGGTATGCTCGAGACGCTGATGAACCGGTGGGCTAAACGCCAACGCAACATCATGATGCTGCAGTCACAGGCCAGTGACAAAGGTGGGATCGTAAGCTCTACCTCTAAAACGTTCCGTATGTGGTCGCAGTCGATCATGCTGGCCATTGGTGCGTATCTTGTCGTTACCCACGAAATCAACCCCGGGTTGTTAATGGCGGGCTCGCTGCTGCTGGGGCGTGCGCTAGCGCCGATCGACCAGATGATCAGCAGCTGGAAAGGCTTTGTCGCAGCCAAAGTGCAATATGACCGCCTCAACAAAGTGATGGATGACCTGAACAATGAGCCTGAGCGTATGCCATTGCCTGCGCCAGAAGGCCACATCCAGGTCGAGAACCTGATCGTAGCGCCCCCTGGTGCCAAAGCTCCTGTATTGCGAAGCATCAGTTTTGTAGCGCCGGCAGGTTCAATCGTGGGCATCGTTGGCCCGAGTGCGGCAGGCAAATCCACGCTGGTGCGCGCATTGATGGGGATCTGGCCGCCGCAGCATGGCGTGGTGCGTCTTGATGGCGCCGATATTGCCAGCTGGGATAAACAGGCGCTGGGCCCGTATGTGGGCTATTTGCCGCAAGACATCGAACTGTTCGAGGGCAGCATCAGCGAAAACATCGCGCGGTTCGACAAGGTTGACCCTGAAAAAGTAGTGCAAGCCGCGCAAATGGCAGGTGTGCATGAAATGATCCTGATGTTGCCAGATGGCTACGACACGGTCATTGGTAGTGAGGGCGTGAACTTATCGGGCGGTCAGCGCCAACGGATCGGTCTGGCGCGCGCCATTTACGGCAACCCGCGCCTGATCGTGCTCGACGAGCCGAACTCCAACCTGGACGATGTGGGCGAGCGTGCATTGGGCGTGGCCCTGCAAAAGCTCAAGGAAACTGGCGCCACGGTATTTATCGTCTCTCACCGCCCCAATATCCTTACCCGCCTGGACCGTATTCTGGTAATGGCCGGCGGCACCATTTCGCTGTACGGCGAGCGCGATCGCGTTATCGCTGAACTGGCCGCCCAGCAAGCCAAGCTTCAGCAGCGTGGGGCGCAAGCGGCGGCTGCCCAGGCGCCTGCCACTGCGCCAACTGCTCCACCCGCGCCAGATGCTGCCCCTGCTGGGCCGGCGGCGGTTGTGCCCGCCACTACCAGTACTGGCGTTTGAAAGGACTTCTAGATGAGCAGTAAAGCAATTACAAATTTCGACCACAATTTCGATGACATGCCAACGTCGGACCGCGGTATACGCCGGATTGGTTTGACCATCGTCTTTGTCACCTTCGGCATTTTCGGTACCTGGGCGGCTTTCGCCCCTTTGAGCAACGCAGTGCACGGCACCGGCGTGGTCACCGTGCAGAACTATCGCAAAACCGTGCAGCACCTGGAAGGCGGTATCGTCAAAGAGTTGCATGCCCGGGATGGTGACTTGGTGAACAAAGGGGACCCGCTGATAGTGCTGGACGAGTCACAGCTCAGCGCTGAATACGAGTCCACCCGCAACCAGCTTATCGTTGCACGCTATAAAGAGGCACGCCTGCGCGCCGAGCGCGACGGCCTGGCGTCGATCCCTTCGGTGACGATGGAGGGCACCGACTCCAGTCGTGCCCAGGAAGCGTTGGCCGGGGAGCAGCAAGTGTTCAAGGCGCGGCATGATTCTTTGCAGGGCGAAATTTCTGTCAACCGCGAGCGCATCCAGCAAATGCAGCAGCAGATTGCTGGCTTGAACGACATGATTCGCACCAAGACAGGCCTTGAGAAGTCCTATTCGGGTGAAATCAAGCAACTGAAAGAGTTGCTGGCGGAAGGGTTTGTCGACAACCAGCGGTTGCTGGAGCAGGAGCGTAAGCTTGACATGCTCAAGACCGAAGTGGCTGACCACCAGTCCAGCATCACCAAGACCAAGTTGCAGATTGGCGAGACCGAACTGCAAATCGTGCAGTTGAAGAAGAAGTTCGATGCCGATGTTGCCAAGGAGCTTTCCGACGTACAGGCTCAGGTGTTCGACCTGCAGGAAAAGGAAGCAGCGCTTCGCGATCGCCTTTCCCGCGTAGTTATCCGTGCCCCTGAAAGCGGCATGGTGCTGGATATGAAGGTGCACACCATTGGCGGTGTCGTCAGTGCCGCAACGCCGCTATTGGATATCGTGCCAGCGCAGTCCGAGCTTGTAGTAGAAGCCAAAGTAGCCCCGCGGGATATCGACCGGCTGGAATTGGGCAAAACTGCGGACGTCCGCTTCTCGGCTTTCAACCAGGCCACTACGCCGATCATCGAGGGTAAGCTGACGCGCATTTCGGCGGACAGCCTGGTTGATGAGCGCTCGGGCGATCAGTACTACCTGGTGCGCGTTAAAGTCACCGAAGACGGCATGAAGAAACTGGCCGGTCGCAAGCTGCAACCTGGCATGCCGGCCGAAGTCTTGATCAATGCAGGCGACCGCACCATGCTGCAGTACCTGCTGAAACCGGCGCGCAACATGTTCGCTGAATCGCTGATTGAGGAATGATCGTGCTGCGTTTGCTACCGGGAGTAATATTGTGCATGGTCGCCTGGCAGGCGGTGGCCGTGGAGGGGAGGGGTGGCGAAGGCGTTGCTCCGAAGGGCGTGTCGGCTTCTACTTATGCGTTGGACCTGGCCGGGTTGTACCGGGAGGCGCGCCTTGAAGACCCGCGGGTGTTGGCGGCTTACGCACGGGCGCGCTCTGCGAGTGAGCAGCAGCGTGCCGCGCTGGGTGGGTTATTGCCCCAGGTGTCGGCCAATGCCAACTCCAGCCGCATTCTGCGGAAGAACGAACTCGAGCGCGACATCTACAACACCGAAACCTATTCGCTCAGCTTGACCCAGTATCTGTACAACAAGCCGGCTTGGGAGCGTTACCAGAAGTCCAAGAGCTTAAAGGCACAGAAGGGGTTTGAGGCGGAGGATATCTTGGCGGAGGCCACGGTCGACCTGGCCAAGCGCTACTTCGTAGCGCTGGCGGCAGACGACGAGTTGGCCCTGGTCCAGGCGGAGCGCCGGGCCACCCAGAAAAACCTTGACCGCGTCAGTAGCATGTTCGACCGGCAAATGGCCAAGATCACCGACAAGCTGGATATGCAGGCGCGAGTAGACTTTTTGCTTGCGCAGGAAGTGGAAGCGCGCAACCAGGTGCAGGTCAGCCGCGAGGCGTTGGCCGAGATTGTCGGGCGCCCGATTACCGAGCCGCTTAGCCGGGTTCGTAATGACGTGGCGTTGCAGGCGCCTACCCGCCCCTTGCAGAACTGGGTCACTCAGGCTATTGAAACCAACCCGATGCTCAAGTCGTACCAAAGTGGAGCAGACGCAGCCACAGCGGCGGTGCGCGAAGGCAAGGGTGAGCACTATCCGCAGTTGGGCCTGAGCTTGACTGCGCAGCAGAACGACCAAGGTTATGACAACACCCAAACGCCGCGCAGTGACAGCTATGTAGCGTCGCTGGGGTTGAAAATCCCGATCTACAGCGGGGGTTCCACTTCTGCTCGGGTGCGTGGGCTGTACGATGATCAGCTGGCAGCTGAAGAGCAGTTGGAGGGCGTGCGGCGCCAGGTGGTCAAGGAAACTACCACTGCCTACCTTACCGCTCAGGCCGCTGTCGAGAAAATTCGCGCCAACCGCAATGCGTTGTCATCGGCGCAGCAGTCCAGCCTGGCGGCGCAGAAGGCATTTTCTTTCGGCGTGGTCAATGCCGTGGATGTGCTGACCGCAGTTCAGAACGAATTCAAGGCCCGGCGCGACCTGCTGAAAACTCAGTACGACTTCATCACCAACCTGTTTCTGCTGAACCGCTGGGCAGGGGAGTTGACCGAGGAAAGCGTCCACAATGTCAATGTCTGGCTTAGCCCGGTGCCTGAAACCAGCCTGCCGGGTGGTGATGTGGCGCGGGTCAATGCGCGCGGCTGATTGAGCGCCCGACGGCAGGCAGCGGTCCACATGGACCCCGCCTTCCGTTTCAGACCTTTCCTACACGCTAGATGCTGGCAAGCCATTGCGCGGGTACTTACTTTAGCTCATCAGCTAGGTCGTTCATCCGTTGCACCTTCCCCAAGGCGCTGGCCGGCAAGCCGTAAATGGCACAACCCGCCACGCGGTTATTTTGCGAGTCGAGTCCTCCGTCCGACCTATGTATACTTCCGCATCAAATCTTTACACGCGCGGCAGGAACGGCCCGCGTGGTTCCATCATTTATCCATGCCCGCACGGCACTATCGGAGTTGGTTAAGTCGCATGAAAGCAATCGTTACGGGGATCACTGGTCAAGACGGCGCCTACCTGGCGGAACTGCTGCTGGACAAAGGTTATACCGTTTACGGCACCTACCGTCGCACCAGCTCGGTCAACTTCTGGCGCATCGAAGAGTTGGGTATCCATACCAACCCTAACCTGCACCTGGTCGAATACGACCTCACCGACCTGTCGGCCAGCATCCGTTTGCTGCAAACCACCGAGGCCACCGAGGTATACAACCTCGCCGCACAAAGCTTTGTGGGTGTGTCGTTCGAGCAACCGCTGACCACTGCCGAAATCACCGGCCTGGGTGCGGTCAACCTGCTCGAAGCCATTCGTATCGTTAACCCCAAGGCGCGCTTCTACCAGGCTTCCACCTCGGAAATGTTCGGCAAGGTGCAGGAAATCCCGCAGGTCGAAACCACCCCGTTCTACCCGCGCAGCCCTTACGGCGTGGCCAAGCTCTACGCTCACTGGATGACCATCAACTACCGTGAGTCGTACAACATCTTCGCCACCAGCGGCATCCTGTTCAACCACGAGTCGCCACTGCGCGGCCGTGAGTTCGTGACCCGCAAGATCACCGACTCGGTAGCCAAGATCAAGCTGGGCCTGCTGGACAAGCTGGAGCTGGGCAACCTCGACGCCAAACGTGACTGGGGCTTCGCCAAGGAATACGTTGAGGGCATGTGGCGCATGCTGCAGGCTGACGAACCGGATACCTTCGTGCTCGCCACCAACCGTACCGAAACCGTACGCGACTTCGTTACCATGGCCTTCAAGGCAGTCGGTATTGAAATCAAGTGGAGCGGCAAAGACGAAGCGGAGCAGGGCAGCTGCGCTGCAACCGGTAAGGTATTGGTTGTCATCAACCCGAAATTCTACCGCCCAGCCGAAGTCGAACTGCTTATCGGCAACCCGGAAAAGGCCAAGAACGTGCTGGGCTGGGAGCCCAAGACCAGCCTCGAAGAGCTGTGCCGCATGATGGTCGAAGCCGACCTGCGTCGTAACGAACAAGGGTTCTCGTTCTGATGCAAATGGCCAGCAAACGCGCACTCATCACAGGTATACACGGGTTCACCGGCCGCTACATGGCGGCAGAATTACGAGCTGCTGGCTATGAAGTTTTCGGCACTGGCAGCCAGCCCCTGCAGGCCGCTGACTACCGTCAGGTCGACCTTGCCGATGGGCCTGGGTTGCGCGCGTTGCTGGCCGAACTGCAGCCGGATGTCATCGTCCATCTGGCTGCCATTGCTTTTGTAGGGCATGGTGCTGCCGACGCGTTCTACCAGGTCAACCTGATAGGTACGCGCAACCTGCTCGAAGCTATTGCGGCCTGCGGCAAAACACCCGAGTGTGTGTTGCTTGCCAGCAGTGCCAATGTTTACGGCAACGTTTCCGAAGGGCTGCTGAACGAGCAGACGCCGCCGGCGCCCGCCAATGATTACGCGGTCAGCAAACTGGCCATGGAATACATGGCCAAGCTGTGGTGCGATCGGCTGCCTATCGTTATCGCGCGGCCCTTCAACTACACCGGTGTTGGGCAGGCAGACAACTTCCTGCTACCCAAGATCGTCTCGCACTTTCGCCGCAAGGCCGAAGTGATCGAGCTTGGCAACCTGGATGTCTGGCGCGACTTCAGTGACGTGCGCGCGGTTGTCCAGGCCTATCGTGGTTTGATCGAAGCACGGCCGGTTGGGCAGGCGATCAATGTCAGCTCTGGTACCACCCATTCGTTGCGCGAAGTAATCGGCAAGTGCTCGGCTATTACGGGGCACCAACTCGAGGTACAGGTGAATCCGGCTTTTGTCCGCGCTAACGAGGTCAAAACCCTGTGTGGTGACAACGCAAAGCTGCGGGCCTTGCTACCTGGCTGGGAAACCCCGTCGCTGGATGAAACGCTGGGTTGGATGCTTGCTGATAAATGAAGCTCATCCTTTCTGTAGAGTCGGTGCGCTTCCCGCTTACCGGCATTGGGCGTTATACCTATGAATTAGCCTCACGGCTGCAGCACGCTGAGGAAATCAGCGAGTTGCGGCTGTTTGCTGGTCGCAAGTTTTTGCCCGAACTGGTTTCACCTTCTGACCAGTCCGACGCCGTGCACGGCCTGAAGCGCTTTGTGCAGAAAAACGCACTGGCTGTGGAAGTGTACCGGCGGCTGATGCCCATTTTGCGCAAGCAAGCGCTACGCGGGCATGAAGACTTCATCTATCACAGTACCAACTTTTACCTGCCGCCATTTGCGGGTCCGCGGGTCGCGACGTTTCACGATTTGTCGCCGTTCACTTGGGCGCACTGCCATACGCCGCAAATCGCGCGGTATCTGCAAAGGGAGCTTACGCAAAGCCTCAAGCGTGCAGATGCCTTGATTACCGTATCGCACTGCATGCGACAGGAACTGGCCGACTATTTCAATTGGCCGCTAGACCGGATTCACGCGGTACCCCTGGCCAGTTCACCACAGTTTCACCCCCGCAGCCCCGATGCCCTGCGTGAGGCTCTGGCCCGCCATGGCCTGCAACCGGGCGGCTATAGCCTGTTCGTCGGCACCATCGAGCCGCGCAAGAACATCGTCTCGCTACTGGATGCCTACAGTCGTCTGCCGCTCGCCCTGCGCCAGCGCTGGCCGTTGATTCTTACCGGTTACCATGGTTGGCGCAGCGAAGCCATTCATGACCGTATCGCCCAGGCGCAGCAGCAGGGGTGGGCCCACTACCTCGGGTTCGTGGCCAGCGCAGACCTGCCTTTGCTGTTCGCCGGCGCGCGCCTGTTCACCTTCCCGTCGCATTACGAAGGGTTTGGCTTGCCGGTACTTGAAGCCATGAGCTCCGGGGTGCCCGTTGTGTGCTCCAACAGCTCGTCGCTGCCTGAGGTGGCAGGCCCGGCTGCGCTGATGTGCGCACCTGATGATGTAGAAGGGTTGACTGCATTGTTGCAGCAAGGGCTTGAGGACGAAGCCTGGCGGGCAACGGCGGTGCAGCAGGGCCTGTTGCATGCCGGCGGCTTCTCGTGGGAGCGCTGTGCCCAGGCAACGGTCGAGGTTTACAAGTCGGTCAGGGAAAGATGATAAAGGTTCTGCATTTTTTCAAAACGTACTACCCGGACTCCATGGGCGGTATCGAGCAGGTAATCTTCCAGATTGCCGAAGGGACTCAAGCCCACGGCGTTGAACCTGAAGTGCTCTACCTCAGCCCACGGGGCTCAGGGCGTGACGAACGCGTGGCCAACCACCGCACCCATCGGGCCAAGCTCGATTTGCACGTCGCCTCCACGGGCTTTTCGCTGTCGGCAATGAAGGATTTTGCCGAACTCGCCAGGCAGGCAGACATCGTGCATTACCACTTCCCCTGGCCGTACATGGATGTTGTGCACTTCCTGGCCCGGCTGAACAAACCGACCGTGGTCAGCTACCACTCCGATATCGTCAAGCAAAAGTGGCTGCTCAAGCTCTACCAGCCCTTGATGCGGCGGTTCTTTTCCAGCGTTGATCGTATAGTTGCATCTTCGCCGAATTACGCCGCGCATAGCCCGGTGCTGACCCAGTTCAAAGACAAGGTCGCCATCATTCCCTATGGTCTGGACCGGTCCACTTACCCCGCCGCCAGTGCCGAGAAGCTGGCCTATTGGCGGCAACGCCTGGGCGAGCGTTTTTTCCTGTTCGTTGGCGCCTTGCGCTATTACAAGGGCCTGGATTATTTGCTGGAAGCCGCGCGTATCAACGGCTTGCCGGTGGTGATCATGGGGGGCGGCTTCCTTGAGCATCAGCTGAAGCAGCAGGCGGCGGAGGCGGGGTTGCACAATGTCCAGTTCCTGGGCGGGCTGCCGGATGACGACAAGGCGGCGTTGCTTGAACTGTGCTACGCCTTCGCTTTCCCGTCCCACCTGCGTTCGGAGTCGTTCGGCATCTCGCTGCTCGAGGCGGCCATGTATGGCAAACCGCTTATCTCCTGCGAAATGGGATCGGGCACCACGTTCATCAACCTGGCCGACGAGACGGGGCTGGTAGTGCCTCCACGCGATGCCGCAGCGCTGGCGCAAGCCATGCAACGGTTGTGGGACGATCCGGCCATGGCCCAAACCATGGGAGGGCGGGCGTTGCAGCGCTATGAGCAGGTATTCACCGCATCGGCCATGGCGTCTGGCTATGCCGAACTCTATCGTAGCCTGCTTTAGCTGTTCACCCGCGCAGCCAAGCAGCAAGTCCGGTCGGCCATTGCGGCACCCAAGCGCGTTGCACGGTGGTGGATCGGGCAGTGGTTGCGCCTTGGCAATTTCCGTTTAAACCTGCGCCCCGTTGACTCGAGACAGAGCTATATGGAAAAACGCACGATACTCGTTACAGGTGCAAGCGGCTTCATCGGCAGCGCGCTATGCCGTCAGCTGGCCAGTAACGCGGGCTTCGATACCCGAGCCGCACTGCGTGGCAATGGCCAGGCGCCCGTTGCGGGTGCGCAAGCGGTGCGCATCGCTGACCTCGCCGCCAGCACCGACTGGGCTGCAGCACTGGCCGGTGTCGATACTGTGGTGCATGCCGCTGCCCGGGTGCATGTCATGAAGGAAACTGCCAGCGACAGCCTGGCCGAGTTCCGTCGGGTCAATGTCGAGGGCACGCTCAATCTGGCCCGCCAGGCCGCTGCCGCAGGTGTAAGGCGCTTTATCTTCATCAGCTCGGTCAAGGTCAATGGTGAGCTCAGCCAGCCAGGCAAGCCGCTGCATGCTGATGATGTGCCGGCACCGCAGGATGCCTACGGGCTGTCCAAGCTCGAAGCAGAGCAGGGGTTGCGCCAGCTGGCAGCGACTACCGCGATGCAGGTGGTTGTGATTCGCCCTACGCTGGTCTACGGGCCGGGGGTCAAGGCCAATTTCCATAGCATGATGCGTTGGGTGCAGCGTGGTGTGCCACTGCCATTCGCAAAGGTCGACAACCGTCGCAGCCTGGTGTCGGTGGCCAACCTGGTCGACCTGATCATTACCTGCATTGACCATCCAAACGCCGCCAACCAGACCTTCATGGCCAGTGACGGGGAAGACGTTTCTCTCAGCCAGTTGCTGCATGCGCTAGGTCGCGTGCTGGGGCAGCCGGCGCGCCTGCTTCCTGTGCCGGTGGGGGTGTTGCATGGCGCAGCGCAGTTGGTGGGGCGGCGGGACCTCGCTCAGCGCCTGCTCGGCTCACTGCAGGTGGATATCGCCAAGAACCGGCAGTTGCTCGGCTGGTACCCTCCCTACACGTTGGAACAAGGACTGAAAATGACCGCTCAATCTTTGCTGGAAGCGCGCCGCCCATGATCTGGCTCGTTTTGGCGGCAGGCGTGGCAGCATGGTGGATGACGGCAGCGCTGCGGCGTTATGCGCTGTCCCGTAGCCTGATGGATATCCCCAATGCTCGTAGCTCACATACTCTGCCTACGCCGCGCGGCGGCGGCTTGAGCTTTGTGGTGGCTTTCCTGATGGCAGCGCTTTGTATAGCTCTTACGGGGCATATCGCACCTTACGTGGTAGTCGGGGTGCTGGGCGCCGGGGGGCTTGTGGCGGTGATCGGCTTCATGGACGACCACGGGCATATCGCTGCGCGCTGGCGCCTGTTGGGCCATTTTGCGGCTGCGGCCTGGGGCCTCGCTTGGCTGGGGGGCATGCCGCCCATCAGTGTGTTTGGCTTTACGCTGGCCCCCTTATGGCTGAGCAGCCTATTCGGCGCGCTGTACCTGGTATGGCTGCTGAACCTCTATAACTTCATGGATGGTATCGACGGCCTCGCCAGTGTCGAGGCCATCTGCGTTTGCGTGGGGGCCAGCCTGTTGTACTGGGTAACCGATCATGCTCATCACGCCTGGCTACCCCTGTTGCTGGCTGCGACGGTGGCCGGCTTCCTGTGCTGGAATTTCCCCCCCGCCCGCATCTTCATGGGTGATGCGGGCAGTGGTTTCCTCGGTATGGTGCTGGGCCTGCTGGCGTTACTGGCAGGTTGGGTAAACCCGCTATTATTCTGGGGGTGGTTAATACTTTTGGGTGTGTTCGTGGTGGATGCCACATTTACCTTGGTTCGGCGTTTGCTGCGCGGCGACAAGGTTTACGAAGCGCATCGCAGCCATGCTTACCAGTACGCGACCCGCCACCACGGCAGCCACCGCACAGTCACCTTGGCCGTGGCGGCCATCAACCTGGGTTGGCTGCTACCCGTGGCAATGGTGGTCGTGGTATTTCAGCTCGATGGTGCACTGGGAACCTTGGTGGCCTACGTACCTCTGATAGTGTTGGCGTTAATCTATAAAGCAGGGGAAAAAGAATAGGATGAGCAAGCTCCCAAGGCATCCAGCAGGTGAACCTACCCTGCACCTGGCCCCTGAAACGCCGCCGGCCGTCATTCGCAGCCTGTTTGCGCTGAGGCATGCCAGATGAGCGCAGCGAAGAACAGCAGGGTGCGTGAATACCTCGTTAACCTGTCCAGGCGGCAAAAACGCCTGGTGCAAGTGTGCGCCGACGTGGTGTTGATCTGGCTAGCACTGTGGTTGTCGTTCATCGTGCGCCTGGGCATCGACGAGATGTACAACCCTATAGTCGAGCATCGCTGGTTGTTCATGGCTGCACCGGTGGTGGCCATTCCGCTGTTCATTCGCTTTGGCATGTACCGGGCGGTAATGCGTTATTTCGGTAATGACGCCTTGGTCGCCATCATCAAGGCGGTCACCCTGTCATCGCTGATATTGGCCGTGGTTGTGTATTGGTACAGCAACCACCAGGTCCTCGTCCCTCGCTCCATCGTGTTCAACTATTGGTGGTTGAGCATGGTGATCATTGGCGGGTTGCGCCTGGTCATGCGCCAGTATTTCATGGGTGACTGGTTTACCGGCGCCCATCAGATACCGTTCGCCAGCCGCGATGACGGCTTGGTCAAAGTGGCTATCTACGGCGCTGGCACGGCCGGCAACCAGTTGCTTGCAGCACTGCGCATGGGCCGTGTGATGCGTCCGGTGGCGTTCATCGATGACGATGGCGATCTGGCCAATCGGGTCATTTCCGGCTTGCAGGTCTACAAACCGAAGCATCTGCAGCAGATGATCAAGGAAACCGGAGCGCAAGAGATCCTGTTGGCCCTGCCTTCCGTGTCGCGCGCCCGGCGCAAGGAGATACTGGCCCTGCTTGAGCCCTACCCGCTGCATGTGCGCAGCGTGCCGGCCTTTGCCGACCTGGCCAGTGGCCGGGTCAAGGTAGATGACATTCAGGATGTCGACATTGCCGACCTGCTTGGGCGGGACCCAGTGCCAGCCCAGGAAGATCTGCTCGAACGCTGTATTTACAAGCAAACGGTCCTGGTTACCGGGGCAGGGGGCTCCATAGGCTCAGAGCTTTGCCGCCAGATCATCGGGCTCGGGCCTACTACATTGCTGCTGTTCGATCATAGTGAGTACAACCTCTACGCGATTCTTACCGAACTGGAGCAGCGCATTGCACGCGAATCGCTTTCGGTGAGGCTGTTGCCCATTCTGGGCTCAGTGCGTAATCAGCAACATCTGGCAGATGTGATGGCGACCTGGCGTGTAGCCACTGTCTATCATGCGGCCGCTTACAAGCATGTGCCGATGGTTGAACACAACATGGCCGAGGGCATTCTGAATAATGTCTATGGCACGCTCTGTACGGCGCAGGCGGCTCTGCAGTCAGGCGTCGCGAACTTTGTGCTCATTTCCACCGACAAGGCAGTACGGCCTACTAATGTAATGGGCGGCACCAAGCGGCTGTCGGAGTTGATTTTACAAGCCCTCAGCCGCGAGACGGCTCCCGTGTTGTACGGTGACAGCAGCAAGGTTGCGCGAGTCAATAAAACCCGCTTCACCATGGTGCGGTTTGGCAACGTACTGGGGTCCTCTGGCTCGGTGATACCGTTGTTTCACAAGCAGATCAAAAGTGGTGGCCCGATCACGGTTACGCACCCAAAAATCACCCGCTATTTCATGACCATCCCCGAAGCTGCCCAGTTGGTCGTGCAGGCCGGGGCTATGGGCCAAGGCGGGGACGTCTTCGTTCTCGACATGGGCGAGCCGGTGAAAATCGTAGAGCTGGCCGAAAAAATGATTCACCTGTCGGGCCTTAGCGTGCGTAGTCCAGCGAACCCCAGCGGCGATATCGCAATTGAGTTCACAGGGTTGCGCCCGGGGGAGAAACTGTTTGAAGAGTTGTTGATCGGTGACGACGTTTCTCCTACGGTTCATCCCATGATCATGGTGGCGAATGAAGATTATGTAGGCTGGGAATTTTTACGTGAACGTCTGGGTGTAATGCTCAACGCTGTTGCCGTTGATGATTTTGCCCGTATCCGTCAATTACTGAGGGAATTGGTCAATGGCTACGCGCCATCAGGTGAAATTGTCGACTGGATCTACCAGCAACAACAAAAAAGCTAATTGCTGCTTTTCGGTCTGCGCCGTGCCTTGCTGAAGGGTAACCAGGTCATTCATTCTCCCGTTACCGAATTGATGACGTTGAACCCTCATGCCATCGCCGCAGATTGCCGCGTGCCGCGTGTCGGTTGTTGAAGCCTACATGCTGGAAAACAAGATCCGTGCCCTGGTAGTGGTGGGCCCCGGCGGCGCCATGGTCGGTGTTGTCGAGATTTTCGACGGCAACCCTGGGTCTTGATACTAGGCCGCTTCTAACGCAGAAGCGGCCCAGTTCATCATCGCAGCTTAAGCAATGGTCAACGGCGGGAACGACTTGACCAGGTCATCAAGCGCCTTGATTTGCGCGAGGAAGGGTTCCAGCTTGTCCAGTGGCAGGGCGCTGGGGCCGTCACACTTGGCTTGATCAGGGTTAGGGTGGGCTTCCAGGAACAGGCCGGCCAGGCCCACGCCCATTCCCGCACGCGCCAGCTCTACTACCTGCTCACGCCTGCCCCCGGAAGCCGCGCCGGATGGGTCACGGTTTTGCAGGGCATGGGTAACGTCAAAGATGATCGGCAGATCTTCGCAGGTGCGTTTCATGACGCCGAAGCCAAGCATGTCCACGACCAGGTTGTCGTAGCCCATGCACGTGCCCCTGTCACACAAGATCAGCTGGTCATTACCCGCTTCCTTGAACTTGTGCACGATGTTCTGCATTTGCGACGGGCTAAGGAATTGCGGCTTTTTGATGTTCACTGGCTTGCCGGTTTTGGCGAGGGCGACCACCAGGTCTGTCTGACGGGCGAGGAAAGCCGGCAGCTGCAGTACATCGACCACTTCCGCGACCGGGGCCGCCTGGTAGATTTCATGAACGTCGGTGATGATCGGTACGCCGAACTCGGCCTTCACCTTTTCGAAGATCCGCAGCCCTTCTTCCATGCCGGGGCCACGGTAGGAGTGGATCGATGAGCGGTTCGCTTTATCAAAGCTGGCTTTGAACACATATGGGATGCCCAGCTTCTGTGTGACGCGCACGTACTCGGCACAGGCGGTCAGCGCCAGGTCTTCAGACTCGAGAACATTGATGCCGCCGAACAGCACAAAAGGAGCCGAGTTGGAGCATTCGATGGTGGAGTTGATCTTGATCATTTTTTACTCGATAGGCCCAAAGGGCAGCCATTGGGACATGGCAAAGGAATTGTAGTCAGCATGCCCTTGCTAACTGCAGACGGGGGGATTCTACAATCTTTCTGCCGCTTTTTGAGCATTCGCGGGGAGGTAAGCTTTTGGCCGGCTCGTATGCATTCACTTTCGGTCGGGGGTATCGCCGCATTTGCCTGCTGTCCAACCGCCGGGTGCGGAAAACCGCACCCGGCGGTTGGACGGGGGACGGGCTTGTCCCGTTACCGCGACCCGATCACTGGGTTTGGATTGCCTGGTGGCAGTGCTTTTAGTGGCGTTTGTTCTTGGCAATTTCGATGTCGTTCATCAGGGCCTTGGCCAGGGCCAGTAGGTAATCCGCTGCGCCCAGCATCTTGTGGTCATCTTCCATGTCGCCTTCGCGTACCAGGTGCTTGCAGTAGCCTAGCAGCACGGAGACGTGCTCATACGCATCGTCTACCGGAACGCCGGGTTGCACGCGCAGCAGGTCCAGGGTGGGGTTGCCGGCTTCGAGGAAGGTTTCGATGCCTGCGGTTAGGATGGGGGCTTGGTCGTGGTTTTTCATGTTGGGGTTCCAGTGCGTTGGCAGAAACCACCACCTCGATCTTTCTCACGGACAAAGGTGGCAGCCATTACGCGGGGTGAGAAACCGATGCACTGAAAACCGGCCAAGCCGAAGCTTGCCCGCGAATGGCCGCCATGAACAGGAGAGCAGCAGTGCTTAGCAGGTTCTCACACCCGGTCACCAAATCGGCGACCCGGTGAAGTTATCCCTGGGGCATTTCCCCGGCTATTCAGCTGCTTCTGACCGGAGCGTAGGATAGTTCGCTTGTTGTCCAAAGCTGAAGAGGCGGGGAAGTGTTTCAGGAAAGTCTGACATGTCAGCCTGCACCCGCTCCTCACGTCCCCGTGGCGCTGGTGAGGGCGGCAGAGTCAGGATTCGACGGTGATTGTGCCGTCTGCATCAATCATCAAAACCGCCATTTTCCATTCGATGACGTTATCCACGGGTGGAGTCGCCAAGATTCGGTGATTGCCGAGCAAGATGCGTCCGCACAGGTGCGCTGCTGGGAAATAGCCTATGTTCGAGTAGTTACGCACTATCACTTCGTATCGCCGCGACGTCAGTTGGTAGATATCAATCGTCTCTTTGCCGGGGCCGCTGCGTACATCCTGCTGTAGCATCGCGTAGTAGGGCGCACCCATGCTGCCTTTGTTGCCGTAATTGATTTCGACAGGTTGATTGGTCGCGTCGGGATCGAAGGCCAGGGCAAGGTCAATGTCTTGTAACGCGGCGTCCCATTCCACCTCCACCGACAACAGTGGCGCGGTCGGGCTTCCGGTTCTTGGGGCGTTGGCGCTTGCCTGGGCGCGGGGTGAAGGAACCGACGGCGCCCTGGCGGGCGTCGAAAACAGCGCAGTTTGTATAAAGGCTTGCAGTTGGGCCGGCGTGCCTGGCGTGGCATCGCCGATGAAGCGTGCGCGGTTTTGAACTTCAGGTTCCACGGCGCTCAACAGTTTGGGTTCTTCCACGGGGCCGTGGTTCACCACCAATACAGTGGCGTAGCGGCAACTGCGTGCATAATCGCTGGCGGCGGTAGCGAAGTTGTTCACATTTTGTTGGAGGTAATGCTTGCATTCAACCACCAGGTAGGTGGCGTCGTTGGGGGTGGCGGTACCGCCTTCCCGGAACACCCTGAAGTCTGGCTGAATGGCGCGCTTGCGCTTGGTGCTGGTACCTACCAGGTCGCTGCGTACCTCGCATTTGATTGCGAACTGCTCGCCGTTGTACGTGTAGGTGGCCAACGCACTTCCACCAAAGGCGAACGACAGCACCTTGCCGTGCGTGTGGAAGGTGAGCTGGCTTGCATGGGTTTTGGCTACGTTGAGCAGCCGTGTGCCAACCCAAACCGAATACAGCTCGTGGCGCCGTTTCCAGGTTGGCAGGTTCAGTAGGTCGAGCAATTGCTTGTAGGTTTCGTCGACCCACTGTTGCTTGGTCGGGATCAACGCCACGGCCTCATTCAGCGTGGCCAGTAGTGAGGTTTGCTCCGAGGGTGTGGTGCTTGCGCGGTGTTTGATGAAGTTGATGCTATCGACGATATCAACGTCCCAATGATCTAGAACAGCTGCGGCTGTACGTGCGTCTTCCTTCTGTTCGTCGGTAAACTCCGACCAGTTCCCTGAGTGCCTCATGCCGGTTCCGATACCCTCGCGAGAAACGCCATAAACGCTGCACTTTCGCAAAAAGTCCGCCACCACTGTTTCCAGTGCAAGCAATGGGGCACGGAACCGTGTCGGAACAGGCGTGGCATTCACTTGAGGTGTGAGCGGAAGGCGATCGTCACGGGCGCCCTGCCTGGGGTTATTCAGGGCGCGGAGAATTCTGTAGATGTCAAAGCGTTGTTCTTGCGACAGCGATACAAAGCGGCTGACACATACTCTACGGGTGCGCTCTTCATCTACCCGGAACTGTTCCAAGGTCTGTTTCAGGTGGCTATCGGTCACCGCGTCATAGCTGAAGTCGATAGTCAGGTTGTGCTCACCCAAGGTGGCTTCGGCCATGGCCAGCGTGTCGAGAATCTCGCCCATCATCGCCGCAAAACCTTTCTGGGATTCCAGCACGGCCACCAGCAAGCGTTCTACCGTTACGGCCGGTGCCGCTGCCTGTTGGTCGGCTTTGAGCAGCGCTTTAACGCTAGGGTAGGCCGACGGGGTGCCGTGGGCGGGGTCTAGCTGCCGGAGTACCTCCAACTCCAAGTCGGCATCACGACCGGGTTTTTTCTTCAGGTTCAGCTCCAGGCCCGCATCCTTGACCAGGTGGTTCCATAGCTGGCTGGGAGTGGATTTTTTTCCGCTCGGCATCGCGCATCCTTGACATTGGCAAATAATCAACGCCTTTAATGCCACAACCTAGCGCGATGTCAATGTGCTATTGCGCGTGATCATAGGCTTGTGCGGCGTGCCTTGTGGGAAAACAGCCGGCTAAGGGTGGGCAGGCGCTTGCGGAGATTTAGGCATTTGCCCACAGGTCGGTCGGCAGGGCCATGCCTCAGTGAGGACAACGCCTAGGGGGGGCTGTGAACTCGGTTTGAGGTTCGGCGAGGTTGATAGGCTTGTTGACGGATCTGGTAACCATTCGCTGCTGGGCGTGGGTGTTTTGCTTCCGGATTAGTCGCTAGGGTTGTTGGCACAGCCGAAGGAAACCGGCTGCTGTAAAAGACCAACCCAAGGAGTGTTAACCATGCGTAACAACGTTCTGTCGTACCTGCTGCTGCCGCTGTTCGCCAGCCTGTCCTTTTCCCTCAGTGCCGCCCCGGCCAATACGGCAGCGGTTGCCGAACCGGTGCCGATAGTCAGCCAGCAGCAGGTGCAGCAGCCGCAACGGCTGGACCTGAACAAGGCCGATGCCCTCACACTGCAGAAGGAGCTGAATGGCATTGGCAAGGCCAAGGCCGAGGCTATTGTGGCCTACCGCGAAGCGAACGGGCCGTTTGCCTCGGTGGATGAGTTGCTGGAGATCAAGGGGATAGGCAATGCCCTGCTGGAGCGCAACCGGGACAAGGTGATGGTGGAGTAACTGCAGGAGGGGCAGGGGTCGTGCCAGTCAGTTAAGTAATTTGGGGCCGCTTTGCGACCCTTCGCGGGCACGCCCGCTCCCACAGGGGATCGCGCATTTCTTGAGTTCAGCGCCCAACCTGTGGGAGCGGGCGTGCCCGCGAAGGGCTGCAAAGCAGCCCCAGTAACGCTTAACTAACAGGCATTAGCCCCCAGCCCCGTTTACAAGTGGCCGTAAAATCAATCCTCGCGCCCCGGGCAACGGCGGGCCGTCTCAGCGATCCCGCGCATCCTTGGCATCTGCCTCGGCGTTGCGCTCATGCACCTTGCGCAGTTGCTCGTCGGTCAGCGGCAGTTTTTTCGCTGTGTCGCGCAGCATCATCAGCCCGCCGACGATGGAGCCAAGGGCTATGATGAGGATCAGCCAGGCATACCAGGGCATTGTCGTTCTCCTTTGATCGGGCCATGGGCAACGCGTGTGTAAAGTTTGAGCAATTACCCGTTCCGTTGGTTCAATTATAGGTGCCGGCCGGTGCCGGGCCAATTCCGTGACCTGCGGGCCCCAAAGCCCGCGCCACTTCGTTTACAATGCGCGCCGTTTTCGACTTGCCAAGAGACCCTGCCATGTCCGCCTGCCAGACGCCCCTGATCGTCGCCCTGGATTTCCCGACCCGTGATGCCGCCCTGAAGCTGGCTGACCAGCTTGACCCTGCGCTGTGCCGGGTAAAGGTGGGCAAAGAGCTGTTCACCAGCAGCGCTTCGGGTATTGTCGAAACCTTGTGCGCCAAGGGCTTCGAAGTGTTCCTCGACCTCAAGTTCCACGACATCCCCAACACCACGGCCATGGCGGTAAAGGCAGCGGCCGAAATGGGGGTGTGGATGGTCAACGTGCATTGCTCCGGTGGCCTGCGCATGATGGCGGCCTGCCGCGAAGAGCTGGCCAAGCGCAGCGGCCCGCAGCCGTTGCTGATTGGCGTGACCGTGCTGACCAGCATGGAACGTGAAGACCTGGCCGACATCGGCCTGGATGTAGACCCGCAAGAGCAGGTATTGCGACTGGCGGCATTGGCGCAGAAAGCGGGCATGGACGGGCTGGTTTGCTCGGCGTTGGAGGCCCCGGCCTTGAAGGCGGCGCACCCCGCGCTGCAGCTGGTGACCCCGGGTATTCGCCCGGCGGGTAGCGCGCAGGATGACCAGCGCCGCATCCTCACCCCGCGCCAAGCGCTGGATGCCGGCTCGGATTACCTGGTGATCGGCCGGCCCATCAGCCAAGCGGCAAACCCTGGCCAGGCGCTGTCAGCCGTTGTTGCCGAAATTCGCAACTGAGTGCCGAGCCATCGTTGGGCCAAAGCCTTGCGCGTTAGGCGCTCTGTTCACATGCCTGTGTTACGGTCACATCGAGTAAGCAGCCCGTGAGTTCCCCACTCTTGTCGAGAACGTCAATGTCAGCCGATGTATTAGTCGAATCCCCGGCCCAGCGCTGGGGAAGGAAGGTCAACAGCTATGTTCTCCCTTTGGGTTGGCTGGTCATGCTCACGGGCATGTTCTGGGTGGGGGAACGTTCTCTCTACCACAAGCTGTTCTATATCCTGCTGGCAATGCCAACCTTGGTGGCGCTGCTATTGCAGCCGGCAATGCTGAAAAAGCTGGCCGGCAATCCTTTATTCATCGCATTCCTGGTGTTTTGTGCGTACACCATGTTGAGCATTGCATGGTCCGACTCGGCCAACTCCGCAGGGAGCTTGCTGAAAAGGCCGTTGTACATCGCCATGGTGCTGCTATCGGCGGGCATGATCAGCCTGCATGCCCCGGCCCATCTCCAGCAGTGCGTGCGCATCGCTGCAACTCTGGTAGGGATAGCGGCTGCCCTATACCTCGGCTATTTCCTGCTTTACCAACGGCCAGCGGGTGCCAGCCGGCTGGAAGGTTACGGGGCCCTGTACAACCCTCTACTAACCGCTCATGTGCTGGGCGCTTTCACAGCCGTATGGCTGGCGTACTGGTTCCAGGCAAAGCGCCTGCTCGATCCAATGTCGCTGGTGTGCCTGGCGATCCTGGGCGCCACGGTAGTAGCCACAGGTTCGCGGACGCCTTTGATGGGCCTTGGCGCTGCATTGGCGTGGCTGATTATTGTCGGCGACCGTAAACGCGGGCTGTTGGCGCTGGCTGCGGTGTTGGTCGCGCTGCTGGGCATGGTGCTGGTCTACCCGGAGGCCTTCACGCAGCGGGGCTTTTCGTATCGCCCGGCCATTTGGCTGGAGGCGCTGCGCCAGATTGGCGAGCATCCGTGGCTGGGGCATGGTTACGACGCGCCCATGACCGTGATTATTCCGGGCCTCGCGCAAACGCTTGCCGACCCCCATAACATCGAGTTGGGCGTGCTGTATTCAGGCGGGGTGGTGGGCTTGGTGCTGTGGATGACGATCTACAGCCTGGCCATGTACTTCTGCTGGAATTATCGCAAGCACCCTGGTGTAACGCTGGCTGCCACCTGGCTGATCTTCGGCTTTGTTTCGGGCCTGACTGAAGGCAGTGCGTTCATGTCACGCCCGAAAGAGCATTGGTTCCTGATCTGGATTCCGTTGGCGCTGGTCTACGGGCAGTCACTGATCCATTGGCAGCGCGGCCGCGTTACTTAAGACCAGAGCAACCGCCACAGCCCGCGCAGGGTCTTGCGGTTCCAGTACCTGAGCGGGATTTGCGCAAGCATTTCCCGGCTCAGCGCTTTGTCCCGGTTGGCGTACTTCAATAGCATGGAGTTGCGGAATTTCATGCAAACCTGCTCGTACTGCGGGTGGTCGCTGAACACTGCAAAGGTTCGCAGTACGTTATCAACCATGAAGCGGCCGTTCTTGAAGGTATTGGTAGGGTGGTCACGGTACTGCGCCAGTACTTCACCCAACACGTCGATGTAATAACCGGCCCGAGCAATCGACAACTCGATGTAAACGTCTTCCAGGCGGATATCCGGGTTGAAGCCACCTACCTTTTCCAGGGCCTCACGGCGCAGCATCAAAGTGGCTGCCATGGGCCCTGGCTTGCGGTCGAGGAACAAGTCGTCGAAGTCCAGGCGGCGGAAGGGCAGGTTGCGGTTGCGCTGCTCACGGGCACCCATCACCTTGCCGTCCTGGTCGATGGTTTCGATGTTGGCTGAGCAAATTCCCACCTCGGGCTTGCCCTGCATATACGCCACCTGGGTGGCGATACGGTGCGCAAGCATGATGTCGTCAGAGCCAAAAGGCACTATCAGGTCGCCCTTGGCTTGCGCGATCGCATCGTTGAGGGTGCGTGCCAGGCCCTGGTTGGCCTGCAGGCGTAGGTAGAAACCGTGCTGCTGCTGCAAACGCGTGAGCAATGCGGGGCTGTCGTCCTTGGAACCGTCATCGATCACCAGAAGCTCGATATTCTTGTAGGTCTGGTTGATGACGCTCATGATGCTGGCTTCGATGTAGCGCGCATGGTTGTAAGACGCGATGATCACTGTCACCAACGGATTGTCAGTAACGGCGTGATTCTCAGAACACATTTCAAACCCCTAGCGTTGATCCGTTTTGTCTGACGCTTAGGTGCAGACTGCCTGTTTGCCCAGGCCTGAAGTGATGATAATCCAATGTCTTGCTCAGGCTTTACCCATTCTAAATGAAGGGGCAACGAAGGGATACGGCAGGTATCTGACAGGCAAGGTCAACCTGTGAATCCGGTACGCCGAAGGATGCTGCAATTCGCGGCGCCAGCAGGGCCACGGGCGCCTGCTGAGCGTGCGGGAACGAGGGGGGCTGTGCTGCGCAGCCCGGCGTGAAGCCGGGCCGCAACTTCCGGGGGCTGCGCATTCGGGTAGGGTTAAACCTTCAGCACCAACTTGCCGAAATTCTCACCGTTGAACAGCTTCAGCAAGGTCTCTGGGAAGGTCTCCAGCCCCTCCACCACATCTTCCTTGCTTTTCACCTGTCCGCTGGCCAGCCACCCGGCAATTTCCTGTGCGGCCTTGCCGTACTCCTTGGTGTGGTCCATCACCACAAAACCTTCCATGCGCGCGCGGTTCACCAGCAATGCCAGGTAGTTGGCCGGGCCCTTCACCGCTTCCTTGTTGTTGTACTGGCTGATGGCGCCGCAAATCACGATGCGCGCCTTGAAGTTGATGCGCGTCAGCACCGCGTCCAGAATCTCGCCGCCCACGTTGTCGAAGTACACGTCCACGCCTTTCGGGCACTCGCGCTTCAAACCGGCCAGCACGTCTTCGGCCTTGTAGTCGATCACCCCGTCAAAGCCCAGTTCGTCCTTCAGGTACTGGCACTTCTCGGCGCCGCCAGCAATGCCCACCACGCGGCAACCCTTTACTTTGGCAATCTGCCCGACAATGCTGCCCACCGCGCCGGCCGCGCCGGAAATCACCACGGTGTCGCCAGCCTTGGGCTGGCCCACTTCCAGCAGGGCGAAGTAGGCGGTCATGCCGGTCATGCCCAGCGCCGACAGGTAGCGTGGCAGCGGCGCCAGGTTGGGGTCGATTTTGTGCAGGCCCTGGGGCTCGCCGGTGAAGTAGTCCTGCACGCCCAGCGCGCCGCTTACATGGTCGCCGGGCTTGAAGTCCGGGTGGTTGGAAGCCACCACCTCGCCCACGCCCAGCGCGCGCATCACCTGGCCCAGGGCTACGGGCGGAATGTAGGACTTGCCTTCGTTCATCCAGCCGCGCATGGCGGGGTCCAGCGACAGGTACAGGTTGCGCACCAGCACCTGGCCTTCGCCGGGTTGCTCGGCAGGTACGGTCTCGTAGCTGAAGTCGTCTCGGCGCACGGCACCCACCGGGCGTTTGGCGAGCAGGAAGCGGCGGTTGGTTTGGCTCATGACGGGGTCCTTGTAGGCAGTGGAGGGAAACAGGGCTTCAATCTACCCTGTTGATGAAGACAGGTCCTTAATATCACTGACAAGCATGGCAGCCCAAATGCTCATGTGATGATGCTGCCCCGCCAGCCAACGCCTGACTATGCTCTGAACCCCATCATACCGTCACAGGAGCGCGCGATGAGCATGACCTTTTCTGGCCAGGTAGCCCTGGTTACCGGCGCGGCGGCCGGCATTGGCCGGGCAACCGCCCTGGGGTTCGCCCAGCAGGGTTTGAAGGTGGTAGTGGCCGACCGCGACACGGTCGGCGGTGAAGCCACCGTAGCGCTTGTCCAGGCAGCGGGGGGCCAGGCGCTGTTCATTGCCTGCGACGTAACCCGTGACGCATCGGTGCGCCAGTTGCACGACGAGCTGATGGCGGCCTATGGCCGGCTCGACTACGCCTTCAACAACGCCGGTATCGAGATCGAGCAGCATCGCCTGGCCGATGGCAGCGAGGCCGAGTTCGACGCCATCATGGGCGTGAACGTGAAGGGGGTGTGGTTGTGCATGAAGTACCAGCTGCCGTTGCTGCTGGCCCAGGGCGGCGGGGTGATCGTCAATACCGCTTCGGTGGCAGGGCTGGGCGCGGCGCCGAAGATGAGCATCTACAGTGCCAGCAAGCATGCGGTCATCGGCCTGACCAAGTCGGCGGCCATCGAGTACGCCAAGAAGGGCATCCGCGTGAACGCCGTGTGCCCGGCGGTGATCGACACCGACATGTTCCGCCGTGCCTATGAAGCCGACCCGCGCAAGGCTGAATTCGCCGCGGCCATGCACCCGGTCGGGCGCATTGGCAAGGTGGAGGAAATTGCCAGTGCGGTGCTGTACTTGTGCAGCGACGGCGCGGCGTTCACCACTGGCCACTGCCTGACCGTGGACGGTGGGGCGACAGCGATCTGATGAAACCGACTTCAGCGCAGCTAAAAGCGACAAGACATAGCTATTTGACACTATTCTGACGTCAGGCCCTTGTTCAGCAGCAGGCAACGTTGCCAACCTTGGCCTTCGGGTTAACCTCGCAAGCACAAGGGGAATGGGCAATGGGCGCGAGCAAGCATGGTGTGCTGGCCAACCTGGGCATGGCCCGTAAACTGGGGCTGGGCTTTGCCCTGGTGCTGCTGCTGACACTGGCGGTTGCAGCCATTGGTGTTGCGGCGCTATACAGCGTGGGCCAGCGCTTCGACAGCTTGCGCCAGCTGGCCCAGTTCAATACCGACCTGCTGCGCTTGCGCCAGCACGAACAGGCATTTGCCCTGCGTTCCGACCTGAAACAGGCCGAGGCGCTGCGCAGCGGCCTCAAGGGCCTGGCCGAGCGCGCCCGTACCCTGCCGGCGCTGACGGCGGCAGAGTCCGACCTGGCGGCCTACGGCCAGGCATTCGAGGCCTTCGTGCAGGCGGTGCAGGCCAAGGAGCTGGCGCTGGACATGGCCAGCTGGTCGGTGTCCAGCGTGGCCAATAACCTGGATGTGCTGCAAGCCGGCCTAGCCGACGATGGCGTGTACACCCTCAAGCAGTCCCAAGGCCAGCAGGGCGGCGAGTTTCTCGAGCAAGCCGGGCAGGTGGCACAGGTGTCGCGGCTGATGCTGCAGGCCATGGACGAAGCGCGGGTGCGCCTGGAGCAAAGCCGCAAGGGCGAAGAGGGTGTCAGTAAAGAGCGCATTGCTCAAACCGTCGAGGCGGCCAGCCTGGTCGGCCAGCTGCAGGGCGCCGTTACCGATGCCGGTTACCAGAGCGTGCTGGGCGAAGTGGCGGGGCACATCGGCAGCTTCTCGGAAAAGCTCAACGAATACACCGACGAGTTGGCCCGTGAACAAGGGTTGAAGGACCAGTTGCAGGCCAGCGCCGAGCAGGTCACCGGGCGCGTCGACCAGGCCTACCTGGCGCAGGAGCAGGCCCTGCAGGGCGAGCTGCAGCGCAATGCCCTGGCCATTGGCCTGGCCACGGTGCTGGCGCTGCTGGCCGGCGTGCTGGCGGCCTGGTTGATTACCCGCGCGGTGGTTGGCCCGCTCAAGCATGTGATCGCCCGCGCCCAGCGCATTGCTGCGGGCGAGCTGGCGTTCGATGCCCAGGCGCCGCGGCGTGACGAAGTGGGGCAGTTGATGCAGGCCATGCAGCAGATGGCCGCGGGGCTGGCCGGTATTGTCAGTGGCTTGCAGCAGGGCATCGAGCAACTGGCAGGCAGTGCCCAGGCGCTGTCGGCGGTGACCGAACAGACCAACCGTGAGGTGGGCAGCCAGAAAGAGGAAACCGAACAGGTCGCCACCGCCATGCAACAGATGACCGCCACCGTGCACGATGTGGCGCGCAACGCCGAAGAAGCGGCCCAGGCGGCCGAGGCGGCAGACGCCAAGGTCGGCTCGGGTCAGCAGGTGGTGCGCCAGAGCATGCAGCGCATCGAACAACTGGCCGCTGCGGCGGAAACCGCCAGTGCCGGCATCGACAGCCTCAGTGCCGAAATCCATACCATTGGCGATGTGCTGGAAGTGATCAAGAGCGTGGCCGAGCAAACCAACCTGCTGGCGCTGAACGCCGCCATCGAAGCGGCACGGGCGGGTGAGCAGGGGCGCGGTTTTGCCGTGGTGGCCGATGAGGTGCGGGCGCTGGCCAAGCGTACCCGCCAGTCCACCGAGCAGATCGAGACCCTGGTGGCCAGCTTGCGCGGCAATGCGCAGCAGTCGGTGGCGCAGATCCGCGGCAGTGCCGAACTGGTGCGTATGGCGGTGGCTGACGCGTTGCACACCGAAAGTGCGCTGGGCAGCATTGCCGCGGCAGTGTCGTTGATTCAGCAGATGAACCAGCAGATCGCCGCTGCAGCCGAGCAGCAGAGTTCGGTTGCCGAAGAGATCAGCCGCAGCGTCACACAGATCCGCGGCAGTGCCGACCAGGCGGCCTTGGCCATGCAGGACAATGCCCGGTCAAGTGTGGAGCTGGCGCAGTTGGGCACCGACCTGAAGGGGATGGTGGGGCATTTCAGGTTGTAGCCCAGGGGGTTTCTGGCGATGGCATCAGGGTTGCCAGGTGCTCGCCGTAGCATCTTCAGCGCCTGTGAGATCGAGCGCCGCCCGCGCGGCGCATCGCGAGCTGCGCTCGCTCCTACGTTTGTTTCGGGCCAATTATTCCTGTGGGATTTGCGCGCGAACGCCTTGGCGCATGCCTCAAAATCGCGTCGTACTAACAAGGCGGCCGCGCGCATCTGGCACAGGGGTTACTGGCCCGAAACAAACGTAGGAGCGAGCGCAGCTCGCGATGCGCCGCGCGGGCGGCGCTCGATCTCACAGGCGCTGCATATCTTCTGACAAACACCTGTCAGCCCTGATGCAATCCCTGTGGGAGCTGGCTTGCCAGCGATAGGGCCGGTACAGGCATCAATAACCTTCAGGCCTTGCGCGGGTTAAGAATCACCAGGGCCAAAACCCCCGCCACAATCCCCCAGAACGCCGACCCGATCGAGAACAGGGTCAGCCCCGACGCCGTCACCATGAAGGTAATCACTGCCGCCTCACGCTCGCGCGCTTCGCTCATGGCAACCGTCAGCCCGTTCATGATCGAGCCAAACAGCGCCAGCGCCGCAATCGACAGCACCAGCTCTTTCGGCAACGCGGCAAACAGCGCTGCCAGGGTCGCCCCGAACACCCCGGCGATGCCGTAGAAAATCCCGCACCACACCGCTGCGGTGTAGCGTTTGCTGGGGTCTTCATGGGCATGCGGCCCAGTGCAGATGGCCGCGCTGATCGCCGCCAGGTTGACCCCGTGCGAGCCAAACGGCGCCAGCAGCAGCGAGGCAAAACCGGTAGCCGAGATCAGTGGCGAGGCCGGTACCTGGTAGCCGTCGGCGCGCAGCACGGCCACGCCAGGCATGTTCTGCGAAGTCATGGCCACCACGAACAGCGGAATGCCGATGCTGATGGTGGCGGCCAGCGAGAAGCTCGGCGTGGTCCACACCGGCTTGGCCACTTCCAGGTGGAAGCCGCTGAAGTCCAGCAGGCCCAGCGCGCCCGACAGTGCGGTACCCACCAGCAAGGCCGCCAGCACGCAGTAGCGCGGCGACAGCCGCTTGACCAGCAGGTAGCTGAAGAACATGCCCAACACCAGCAGGGTACGGTGCTGCGCCGCCACAAAAATTTCGCTGCCGATCTTGAACAGGATGCCCGCCAGCAACGCCGAAGCCAGCGACGCCGGAATGCGTTTGACCAGGCGCTCGAAGCTGCCGGTCAGCCCGCACACCAGCACCAGCACCGCGCAGGTGATGTAGGCGCCAATGGCCTCGCCATAGCTGACCCCGCCCAGGCTGGTGATCAGCAGCGCTGCGCCGGGGGTGGACCAGGCAATGGTGATGGGGGTGCGGTAGCGCAATGACAGGCCGATACTGCACACCGCCATGCCAATCGACAGCGCCCAGATCCACGACGAGATCTGCGCAGTGGTCAGCCCGGCCGCTTGGCCGGCCTGGAACATCAGCACCAGCGAGCTGGTATAACCGGTGAGCATGGCGATGAAGCCGGCGACCACCGCCGACGGGGCGCTGTCTGCCAGGGGCCGCAGGCGTGCGGAAGTGGCATTGGTCATGAACAAAGTCCTTGTAAAGGTGTAAGCAGTTTTTTCAGACTACAGCCAGCAAGGTGGATCCTTGCCATACAGCGGCCATTGCTTTTAGCCGTACAGTCGCCAACTATTGGGCGCAATTGCAAAACTGCTTTGCAGGGAGGGGCGATGTACAAGGTTTATGGCGACTACCAGTCGGGTAACTGCTACAAGGTCAAGTTGATGTTGAGCCTGCTGGGGCGGCCGTATGAATGGCACCCGGTGGACATTCTCAAGGGCGAGACCGAAACGCCGGCGTTTCTGGCGATGAACCCCAATGGCAAGGTGCCGGTGCTGGAGCTGGAAGACGGCACTTACCTGTGGGAGTCCAACGCCATTCTCAATTTCCTGGCCGATGGCAGTACATTCCTGCCCAGCGAGCCGCGCCTGCGCACCCAGGTGTTGCAGTGGCAGTTCTTCGAGCAGTACAGCCACGAGCCGTACATTGCCGTGGCGCGTTTTATCCAGTTTTACCTGGGGCTGCCAGATGAGCGTATGGAGGAATACAAAAAGCTGCACAAGGGCGGCTACAAGGCCTTGAGGGTGATGGAACGCCAGCTGCAGATGACCCCGTACCTGGTCGGTGAGCAGTATTCGATTGCCGATGTGGCGTTATATGCCTACACCCATGTGGCCCATCAGGGCGGGTTCGACCTGGCCGATTACCCTGCCGTTCGCGCCTGGCTGGCGCGGGTTGCCAGCCACCCGAGGCATGTGCCGATGGTGGGTTGACCGCTAACCTGTACCGGCCCCATCGCTGGCAAGCCAGCTCCCACAATCAATATGTTAGGTATTGTTGGGTGGGCGCTGGCTTGCCGGCGATAGGGCCAGTGCAGGAAAGCTGAAACCTGTCAGGCGGAAGCAAACCGCTCATCCAGGTAGGCAATGATGGCCTTGGACTCATACATCCAGGTCACCTTGCCCGCTTCTTCAATGCGCAGGCACGGCACTTTCACCCGGCCGCCACCTTCTTGCAGGGCCTGGCGGTGCGCCGAGTCGTTCTTGGCATCACGCAGCGCCACCGGTACGTTCAGGCGGTGCAGGGTGCGGCGGGTCTTGACGCAGAACGGGCAGGCATGGAACTGGTACAGCGCCAGGCCCTTGGCCGCCTGGTCGACGCGGGCCTGGGCGGCGGCGTCGCGCTTGCGCTTGGCCGGGCGGCTGATCCAGTCTGCGAACACGATGACGTGGCCGAGGCCAACCCGCAGGGCTTTGACGATCATGGGCAACTCCTGAAATGCAAAAGCCGACCTGCAAGGGTCGGCTCGGGGTCTGCAGCCAATTACTTGATCAGGCTGAGGAACTCGCTGCGGGTGGCGGCGTTGTCGCGGAATTCGCCCAGCATCACCGAGGTGATCATGGTCGAGTTCTGTTTTTCCACACCGCGCATCATCATGCACATGTGCTTGGCTTCGATCACCACGGCCACGCCGGCGGCACCGGTAACCTGCTGGATAGCCTCGGCCACCTGGCGGCTGAGGTTTTCCTGAATTTGCAGGCGGCGGGCGAACATGTCGACGATGCGCGCGACCTTCGACAGGCCCAGCACCTTGCCTTTGGGCAGGTAGGCCACGTGCGCCTTGCCGATGAACGGCAGCATGTGGTGTTCGCACATCGAATACAGCTCGATGTCCCGGACCAGTACCATTTCGCTGTTGTCAGAGCTGAACAACGCGTTGTTGGTCACTTCTTCCAGTGTTTGCTCATAACCGCGGCAAAGGTACTTCATCGCCTTTGCAGCCCGCTTGGGCGTGTCGAGCAGGCCCTCGCGGGAGACGTCCTCGCCAAGCTGGCTGAGGATCTCGGTGTAGTTCTGTTCCAGGGACATGGATCTACCTTGGGAAAAAATCGCAAAAACGAAGGTTACGGCGGCGCGCGCGGCGCTGCAAGCACGGCGTTACTCGTCGCGGCCTTCGAGCATGGTTCGCTTGAGCATCACATACACGGCACCGGTGCCGCCGTGGCGGGCACTGCACGAGGCAAAGCCGAGCACCTGCGGGTGCTGGCGCAGCCAGGTGTTGACGTGGCTTTTGATCATCGGCCGCTTGCCGTCCAGGCGCGCAGCCTTGCCATGGGTCACGCGCACGCAGCGCACTTCCAGCTTGGTGGCTTCGGCGATGAAGGCCCACAAGGTTTCGCGGGCCTTCTCCACGGTCATGCCATGCAGGTCGAGGCTGCCCTCGAACGGGATCTGCCCCAGTTTCAGCTTGCGCAGCTGGGTTTCCTGCACGCCGTCGCGGCGCCACATCAGTTCGTCTTCGGCGCCCACGTCGATCACGAACTGGTCAGACATACCATCGATGACCAGCGCCTTGTCACTGCGAACGGTCGCCGCCTGGCGCAGGCCGGCCAGCTGCTGGCGGTCGGCCTTGGGCTTGCCGACTTCGGCGCGGTCGTGGCGGATCGGCTTTACGCCGCGCACTTCGGCCTTGAACAGGGAAAAATCGTCGTCTTGCATGGTGCCTCCACGTGGGCGGCGTAGTTTACGCGACTGTGGGGGCTTTATGCAGCCAATACAAAACCCTCAATCATGCTTCTTCATCAGGTGCGGCGACAGGTTCAGCTCCCGCCCGCGCCGCAGGCGAATGCGGCTGTGCCGCCACAAGCGCACGCCCAGCCACAGCAGCAGCAAACCAGCCACGGTAACGATGCTGGACAACGCCTTGTTGGCGTTGAGGTCCTGCAGGGCAGGGTAGTTGCCGAGCAGGCCAGCGATGCCGGCCATGGCCAGCAGTACGCCCAGGGTCGCCAGCAGGGCGGACAGCCCGGCCGCCAGGCGGGCGCCCCAATTACGCGGTTGGCGCGGGCGCAGGCGCTTGGCGTCGAAACTGCCTTTGAGCTTCATCCCGCTCTCCTCTGTGGATATCCGGAATTCGACCTGCCGCCGCCCCTTGGGTTCCGCCCGGCTGCCGGGCGGTCGTGCCAAAGCCTCAGATCAGGCTGGCGGTTGGGGCCACGCAAGCGAAGTTGTCGGCCATCACGGCCATTTCGCACTGGTGGATCTGCGCGGCCGGTATGACCCCGTCCTTGAACGCCAGGTCGCGGGTCGCCGAAGCGTCTTCTACCAGTGTGCACCGGTAACCATAGTCTTTGGCGCGGCGCACGGTGGTGCTGACGCTGGAATGGCTCATGAAGCCGCACACGATCAGGTCCAGGTGCCCCAGCTCCTGCAGCGTTTCGTGCAGCTTGGTGTTCTTGAAGGCATTGGGCATGCGCTTTTCGATGACGATTTCGCCCTCCAGCGGCTCCAGCCCTGGAATGAACTGGCCAGCGGGCCCCTGTGGGTCGAAACGGCCACCCACCGTGCCCAAGTGGCGAACATGGATGATCGGACGGCCGCTTTTGCGCGCGGCGTCGAGCAACCTGGCGATGTTGGCCACGGCCTCGTCCATGCCCGACAACTGCAGGGGCCCACTGAGGTACTCCTTTTGCGCATCGATGATGATCAGGCTGGCGTGGCTCAGCTTGGCCGGCGGGTAATCGCGGCCAGTGAGGCGGAACATCGTGGTTGGAACGGACATCAAGGGCTCCTTGGTAGGGCTTTTGTGCACCTATTCTCCCCTGCATTGGCGCCAATGGGAATGGTTGACAACGCAAGTGGCATGGTTACTGGCCTGTGGCTAGCCCGGCAACCATGCGATGGAACAAATCTGTGCCCCAGGCTGTTAGACTTTTGTCCGTTCTGAATTAGGAGTACCCCGTGATCACATCCCGCCTGCGCACCCTGCGCGACTACATCCGCTGGGCAGTCAGCCGCTTCCATGAGCATGACCTGTTCTTCGGCCATGGTGCCGACAATGCCTGGGACGAAGCCCGTCTGCTGGTGCTGGGTGCGGTGCACCTGCCATGGGAGGTGGCCGACAGCTACCTGGACTGCATGCTCGAAGACGACGAGCGGGTGCGCCTGCAGCACCTGCTCAAGCGCCGTATCGAAGAGCGCGTGCCAACTGCCTACCTGTTGGGCGAGGCCTGGTTCTGCGGCATGTCGTTCATTGTCGACGAGCGCGTGCTGGTGCCGCGCTCACCCATTGGCGAGCTGATCGAAAAGCGCTTCGAGCCGTGGTTGGCCAACGAGCCGGCACGCATTCTGGACCTGTGCACCGGTTCGGGCTGCATCGGCATCGTCGCCGCCGACGTGTTCCCCGAGGCCGAAGTGGTGCTGGCCGACCTGTCGTTCCAGGCCCTCGAAGTGGCCAACCAGAACATCGAGCGCCACGGCCTGGACGCCCGCGTGTACACCGTACAGGGCGACGGTTTTGCCGGCTTGCCGGGGCAGCGCTTCGACTTGATCCTGTCCAACCCACCGTATGTCGACGCCGAGGACTTCGACGACATGCCGGCCGAGTACCACCACGAGCCGGAGCTGGGCCTGGCCTGTGGCAATGATGGCCTGGACCTGGTGCGGCGCATGCTGGCCGAAGCGGCCGACCACCTCACCGAAAAAGGCTTGCTGATCGTCGAAGTGGGCAACAGCCAGGTGCATGTGGAGGCGCTGTACCCCGAGGTGGACTTTGCCTGGCTGGAGTTCGAGCGCGGCGGGCATGGGGTGTTCATGCTGACCGCTGAGCAGTGCCGCCAGCATCAGGAGCTGTTCAAGGGCCGCGTCTGATTCCGAACGGGGCTGCTTTGCAGCCCATTCGCGGGCACGCCCGCTCCCACAGGTATATCACCGGTCCTTGTGGGAGCGGGCAAGCCCGCGAAACAGGCAACGCGGTCTTAACGGGTTGCAATCCAGATCAGCAGCCCCGCCTGAAACACCGCAAACGCCACCAGGCACGTAATGGTAAAGCGCAGCCCGCCATCTTCACGCTGGTACTTGGCCACCCGCTCATCACGCTCGCGCAGCTGTGCGTCTTTTTCCTGCAACTGCTGGTCTGCCTGCTGCAGCAAACTGGCCGCATCGAGGATAGCCACCCGTTGCAGCCGTTCATTGCTCCAGGCTGCTTTCAACTGCCCCACAGGCATTTCCACGGTGCGGCCTTTCAGGTGTTGGGCGTCTTCGTACTCCACCTCGATGCCCACCCCACGCAGGCAGTGGTCACGGCGCAGGCGTGAGTCTTCGTTCAGCGCGTCCTTGTTCGGCAAGGGCATGCCCTCGACCTGGTAATGCGACCACTTGCGCTGCAGCCACTGCGCGGCCTGGGCCAGCAGGAAGCGGCCGATGCCGCGGTTGACCGGCTCCAGCTGCAAGCCCTGGGCGTTGCCGATACGCACCCGGCGTTCGGCATGGTCCACGCGGATGTCCAGGCGGTTCTGTTCCTTGTGTACCTTCTGCCCAGGCAGCTGGATCTCCATGCGCAGCAGGCTGTGGGCCTTGTCATGGCGCTCGGCATAGCCGAACTGCACAAAGCGCAGCGGCCGGGCGCCGGTGCTGCGGTCGGTGGGCAGCGCGGCCAGGCGCAATAGCTGGAAGTGTTCGACCGGCAGGTCGGCCCAGGGCTGGGCGGGGTTGTCCTGGGGCTCTTCGGCCGGCTCTGCGGCGGCGGGGGCAATGGTCATCGGGCTGGTCCTCGGCTATGCCTGCTGTATCGGCAGGCAGACCGCAGACCTGAGGGCGTTGCCTCAGGCCGAAGGCAAATGCTGGATGAAGGTCACGATTCGCTCACCCAGTTCGCGGGCCAGGGGCAACTCAGGGTTAAGGTAGCTGTCGCGTTGCTGGCTCATGTCTTTGGGGCTGATACGCAGCATGTGGTTCATGCCGTCGATCAACACCAACTGCGCATCCGGCTTGGCTGCCTTGAGCCGTTCGGCGTCGGCCACGTCCACCTGCACATCGTTGCGCCCCTGCACGATCAGCGCCGGCATCGGCAGGCGGGCGAAGGCGGCGGCGGGGTTTTGCCGGAACAGGGTAATCAGGTAGGGCTGCACACTCGGGCGGAACACCTGGCGCAGCGGTGCCGGCACGTCCAGGCTGGTTTGCCCGGCCTGCAGGCGGTCGAGCAGGGCGCTGCCACCGGCCAACTGCGCCGGCGGCAGGCGCTGGGCCAGCTGCTCGCGCAACACGTCGGCCATTGGCCGGCCGCTGCCGGCCAGGGTAATCACGGCGCTGGCCCCGGCCTGTTCGGCGGCCAGGCTGGCAATCAGCGCACCTTCACTGTGGCCGATCAGGATCAGCGGGCCAAAGCGCGGGTCGGCCTTGAGCTTGTGGCTCCAGGCGACCACGTCGGCCACATAGCGCTCCACGCTCAGGTCCCGCTCATCGGGTGCGGCAGGCTGGCTGGCAGCCACGCCACGCTTGTCGTAGCGCACGCTGGCAATGTGTTCGTTGGCCAGCAGCAGGGCTAGGCGCTTGAGGTTGTCGACCCTGCCCGAGGCCGGGTTGTTGCCGTCACGGTCGGTAGGGCCAGAGCCGGCAATGATCAGCACCACCGGCGGCGGTGTGGCTTGCTGCGGCAGCAGCAAACTGCCGTGCAGCACGCCCTGGCCGGTGTCGAGGTCGATGGGACGTTGCAGCACGGTGGGGGCGGCGGCCTGGGCCAGGCCGGTACACAGCAAGAAGAACAAGGCGACAAGGCGCGACATCATGCGGTACTACATGGGGAGATGTGGGTTTGACCCAATGTTTTGGGGAAGGTTCTGGGGGCTTGGCAGGTTTGGCCTCTTCGCGGGCATGCCCGCTCCCACAGGGGGCGATATCTGTTGGAGCGGGCGTGCCCGCGAAAGGGCCAGCACAGGCGATCAAACCATCTGTATACTGCCGCTTTCGTCCATTTCAGGCAGATCTCGCGGAGCGTCCATGTCCGGCAATACCTACGGCAAGCTGTTCACTGTCACCACCGCTGGCGAAAGCCACGGCCCGGCGTTGGTCGCCATTGTCGACGGGTGCCCACCGGGCCTGGAAATTTCCCTCGCCGACCTGCAGCACGACCTGGACCGGCGCAAGCCCGGCACCAGCCGGCACACCACCCAGCGCCAGGAAGCCGACGAGGTGGAAATTCTGTCCGGCGTATTCGAAGGGCGCACCACCGGTTGCTCGATCGGCCTGTTGATCCGCAACACCGACCAGAAGTCCAAGGACTACTCCGCTATCAAGGACCTGTTCCGCCCGGCCCACGCCGACTACACCTACCACCACAAGTACGGCCTGCGCGATTACCGCGGCGGCGGCCGCAGCTCGGCCCGCGAAACCGCCATGCGCGTGGCCGCCGGTGCCATCGCCAAGAAGTTCCTGGCCAGCCAGGGCATCACCGTGCGCGGCTACATGAGCCAACTGGGGCCGATCGAAATCCCGTTCAAAACCTGGGAATCGGTGGAGCAGAACGCCTTCTTCAGCCCCGACCCAGACAAGGTGCCGGAGCTGGAGGCGTACATGGACCAACTGCGCCGTGACCAGGATTCGGTGGGCGCCAAGATCACCGTGGTTGCCGAAGGCGTGATGCCTGGCCTGGGCGAGCCGATTTTCGACCGCCTCGACGCCGAACTGGCCCACGCGCTGATGAGCATCAACGCGGTCAAGGGCGTTGAAATCGGCGCCGGTTTCGCCAGCGTGGCCCAGCGGGGCACCGAGCACCGTGACGAGCTGACCCCTGAGGGCTTCCTCAGCAACAATGCCGGCGGCATTCTGGGTGGCATTTCCTCGGGGCAGCCCATCGTGGCCCACCTGGCGCTGAAGCCGACGTCCAGCATCACCATCCCGGGGCGTTCCATCGACGTGGATGGCAACCCGGTCGAGGTGATCACCAAGGGCCGCCACGACCCGTGCGTGGGTATTCGTGCCACGCCGATCGCCGAGGCGATGATGGCCATCGCCCTGATGGACCACCTGCTGCGCCACCGTGCACAAAATGCCGATGTGCAGGTGACTACCCCGGTGCTGGGCCAGCGCTGATCTGCCTGCACCGGCCCCATCGCTGGCAAGCCAGCTCCCACGGGGTCACCACAAACCAGTACATTGTGGGCCGGCTGTGGGAGATTCTATGGTTTTTGGCAAGGGTAGCCGCAGTATCTTCAGCGCCTGTGAGATCGAGCGCCGCCCGCGCGGCGCATCGCGAGCTGCGCTCGCTCCTACGTTTGTTTCGGGCCAGTAACCCCTGTGCCGGGTGCGCGCGACCGCCTTGTTTGTACGGCGCGATATTGAGGTATGCGCCAAGGTGTTCGCGCACAAATCCCACAGGCATAATTGGCCCGAAACAAACGTAGGAGCGAGCGCAGCTCGCGATGCGCCGCGCGGGCGGCGCTCGCTCTCACAGGCGCTGCATATCTTCTGACAAACACCTGTCAGCCCTGATGCGATCCCTGTGGGAGCTGGCTTGCCAGCGATAGGGCCGCTACAGGCCCCCAACAAGGCCACCCCATGCACCCCATCCCTTACTGGCGCCTGTCCAGCTTCTACCTGTTCTATTTCGCTCTGCTCGGTTCCACCGCGCCGTTCCTGGCCCTGTACTTCGACCACCTGGGCTTTAGCCCGCCGCGCATCGGCGAGCTGGTGGCCATCCCTATGCTGATGCGCTGCATTGCCCCCAACCTGTGGGGCTGGCTGGGCGACCGCAGTGGTCAGCGCCTGCTGATCGTGCGCCTGGGTGCGCTGTGCACGCTGGCCAGCTTCTCCCTGGTGTTCTTCGGCAAAAGCTACGCCTGGCTGGCGCTGGTAATGGCCCTGCATGCGTTCTTCTGGCACGCGGTACTGCCGCAATTCGAGGTCATCACCCTGGCCCACCTGCATGGGCAAACGGCACGCTACAGCCAGGTGCGCCTGTGGGGCTCGATCGGCTTCATCCTCACCGTGGTGGGGTTGGGTCGTGTATTCGAGTGGCTGAGCCTGGACATCTACCCGCTGGCGCTGGTCATCATCATGGGCGGTATCGTCGCCGCCAGCCTGTGGGTGCCCAATGCCCAGCCGGTGGAGCAGGGCGAGCGCAGCGCTGCCGGCGGCTTCCTGCGCCAACTGCGTGCGCCCGGTGTGATCGCCTTCTATGCCTGCGTGGCGCTGATGCAGCTCAGCCACGGCCCGTACTACACCTTCCTTACCCTGCACCTGGAACACCTGGGCTACAGCCGTGGCGCCATCGGTTTGCTGTGGGCACTGGGGGTGGTGGCCGAGGTGTTGATGTTCATGTGCATGAGCCGCCTGTTCGCCCGTTTCAGCGTGCAACGTGTGTTGCTGGCCAGTTTCCTGCTGGCCGGCGTGCGCTGGCTGCTGTTGGGCAATTTGGCGGCCGAGCCGGCGGTGCTGGTTTTCGCCCAACTGCTGCATGCGGCCACGTTTGGCTGTTTCCACGCCGCCAGCATCGCGTTCGTGCAGGCCAGCTTCGGCGCTCGCCAGCAGGGCCAGGGCCAGGCCTTCTACGCCGCGCTGTCGGGTACCGGCGGCGCGTTGGGGGCGTTGTATTCGGGTTACAGCTGGAAACTGCTGGGGCCCAGCTTCACCTTTGGTATGGCCAGTGCCGCAGCCTTGGCTGCAGCCGTTATCATTGGCCTTTGTTCGCAACCGACCAGGACCCGCCCCTGATGAGCATTCTCAGCGTTTTCCACACCGCCAGCCCGGCATTGCCGCACAAGGTGTTGACCCACCACGATGACATCGCCGCAACCCTGGCTGAACACGGCGTGCGTTTAGAACATGCCGAACCTGGCGTACGGGTGCGCCCAGGCACTGCGCATGACGAGGTGTTGGCGGCGTGCCGCGCGTACCTCGACCAGCTGATGACCGCGCAGGGCAGCAAGGCATTCGTACTGCTCAACCGTGACGGCCAGGACCCCGCGCAGGTTGATGTGCGCGATGAACACGTGCATGACGCCGACGAGGTTTTCGCCGTGATCAGCGGGCGCGCGCAGGTGGGGCTGCGGGTGGGCGAGTGGGTGTATTCGGTGTTGTGCGAGAAGGGGGATCAATTGCACGTGCCGGCTGGCACGCGGCGCTGGGTGGAGCTGGGTGAGGCGCCGTTCTGCCTGGCCTTGCGTTTGTATGGCAGCGAGCAGGGTGTGCAGGCGAGATTTACCGGGGATGTGAGTGCGCGGGCATTTCTGGGCATTGACGAGTTGTAATGCCTGCACCGGCCTCTTCGCGGGTAAACCCGCTCCTACACATGGCATCACGCATTCAGTGTAGGAGCGGGTTTACCCGCGAAGAGGGCCGTTCAGGCTCCACAGCACTCAGCGGTAGGTCGGCAAGGCAAACCGTTGCTGGCTCTGCAGCATCGAGATCACCGGCAGCTCACTGGCCTGTTCAGCCAGGTCACGGCGGATGGCACTGATGGCCCACGACAGCTGCTCGGCGCTGTGCATTTGCCCATAGGTCAGTACGCGTCGGGTCACTTTGCCATCAGCCGCACGCAGGGTCAGCAGCACGCCGCCGTCCGGGCGAGCCTGGGTGGTCACTTCGTAGGCCGAAAATACCGAGACGAATTTTTGCTGAATAAGGTCCATAGCAACTCCTGGCTGATGTGTGGCAGACATGAGTAGGTAGTTGCAGTGACCGTGCCAGAATCTGAATTCATGAAAATTCCTTTAAATTCAGTGGCTTACAACGCTTTTGCAGAAGCGCTTCCGTGCAGCTTGCAAGGTCGTGCATTTTGCACAGTGCAATTTGCACGAAGCGGGCGGTAGCTATCGGCGCAATAGAATATGAACCTTTGACCGCAATTGCGTGCCTGACAAACACTTGGGCAATCATTTACGCAAGGAGGTTCCCGATGACCAGCCAAGCCGCACACGCCACCATGACCGATGACGAAACCGCAGCCTTTGCCGAGCAGGTGTTCGAACGGGCCCGCCAGGGCGATGCCGAGATGCTCGAGCGCTTGCTCGCCAGCGGCCTGCCGGCCAACCTGCGTAACCACAAAGGAGACACCCTGGTCATGCTGGCCAGCTACCACGGTCACCATGACGCAGTGCGTGTGCTGCTTGCCCACGGCGCCGACCCGCTGATTGCCAACGACAACGGCCAGTTGCCGATAGCCGGTGCCGCCTTCAAGGGTGACCTGGCAATGATCCGCCTGTTGCTCGAGCACGGCGTGCCGGTAGACGCAGCGGCCCAGGATGGGCGCACGGCGCTGATGCTGGCGGCCATGTTCAACCGCTGCGAGATCCTCGATTACCTGTTGGCCGAGGGCGCCGACCCGGCGCGCCAGGACGCCCGCGGGGCCACCGCGCTGATGGCCGCGCGCACCATGGGCGCGGTGGATACCGCAGCACGCCTGCAAGTGCAGGCCGGCTAACGGCCTGGGGGCATTTGCGGCTATCCTTGGCGACTTTCACCCGCCGCAGGCCCCCCTCATGAAAACTCAGTTGCTCGAATTCATCAGCCTCATTGGCGCTGGCTGCATGCGCGAGGCCGACATCGAGCGCATCGCCGACGAGGCCGCCCAGGCTTACGCCGACCCGGCCGCGTTCCTCGCCGCCAACCCTGATATCAACTACGACGACACCTTCCCGATCCCGCTGGGCGAATGGGTGGTGCTGGGCAGCCTGCCGGACACCGTGGTGTTCCAGGCCGACAGCTACCAGGCGCTGTTCCAGCAGATCAGCGACTCGTTCGACAACAGCGTGCCGTTCACCCTCAAGCCCAAACAACTGGCCCGGACCGAACCGCTGACTGCCTTGAACCGCATTCAGGTGCAGATGGGCGCGCTGAACAAGGAGGCTGGCGGTTATGTGCTGCTGAACTTCAGCCAATTGCTGGATGACGAGCTGCAGATGGTGATGGTGGGCCAGCACGACCTGGCGCGGGTGCTGGAACTGGGCGCGGAGCTGGGGATCAAGGTCGAGCCGGCCCTTGAAGCGCTGAAAGTTGCCGTGCATGCCTGAGGGCCTGTACAGCCAACCCAAAACTTCAGCCCAGCGCGGTATCCAGAAACATCATGACCGCAAACCCACCCATCAACCCCAGGGTCGCCGCCGTCTGGTGCCCGTTGCGGTGGGTTTCGGGAATCACTTCGTGGCTGACCACGAAGATCATCGCCCCCGCCGCCAGGCCCATGCTGATGGGGTAGGCGAGGGCGAAGCCGGTCGAGATACCCAGCCCGATCACCGCCCCCAGCGGTTCCATCAGCCCCGAACCAATGGCCACCAGTGCAGCCTTGAAGTTCGACAAGCCGGTAGCGCGCAAGGCCAGCGCCACGGCCAGGCCTTCGGGGATGTCCTGGATGGCAATGGCGCTGGTCAGCGGCAGGCCGATGTTCAGGTCGCCGTTGGCAAAGCTCACGCCAATCGCCATGCCCTCTGGCAGGTTGTGCAAGGTAATGGCCAGCACGAACAGCCACACCCGGTTGATGCGCTCGGCATCGGGGCCACACGGGCCGGTGCTTTCATGCTCGTGCGGGGTGAAGCGGTCCAGGCCCAGCATCAGTAGCACGCCCAGGCCCATGCCCAGTACCACGGTAAACGCCGCCGCCGGGCCGCTCCCGGTGATTTCGCGGGCGGCGTCCAGCCCTGGCAGAATCAGCGAAAACGAACTGGCTGCCAGCATCATGCCGGCGGCGAAGCCCAGCATCACGTCCTGGGTGCGTGCGCTCACATCGCGCAGCACCACCGCCAGCACTGCCCCCAGTGCCGTGGCGCCGAACCCCGACAACCCGCCCAGCAGCGCCAAGTGCAGGTTGTCGGCATGGTCGCCGTTCACCGCGTTCCAGAAGCTGGCCGCCAGCAATGCACAAACCGCCAGCAGGCTCAGCGCCAGCCCGGCGCTGAGCCACGGGGCATTCACGACCTGTTGGCGCCAGGCGTTGCGCAGCGAGGGTGGGGTAGGGCTTTGGGACTGTGCGACGGGCATGCGGACCTCGGTTCAATGGCTGCTGGCAGTTTACTCAGGGACCTGCCGCCACCGCCAAGGATTCCCTTCTATTGCCGTGATAGCTGACTATGCTGTGCAGCACAGCCTCTGAAAGGGAGTCAAAGCATGGGGTCGACATTCAACAGCCTGGTTGGGCTGATCATTCTGGCGCTGGACATCTGGGCCATCCTCAACGTGATCAAGAGCGGCAGCGAGGTGGGCAGCAAGGTGTTGTGGATTTTGCTGATCGCACTGCTGCCCGTGGTGGGCCTGGTGATCTGGGCTATCGCCGGGCCGCGGGGGAATGTGCGGATCTGAATGCCTGTGCTGGCCTATCGCCGGCAAGCCGGCTCCCACAGGGTCTCCACAGCCCCAGGCATTGTGGGGGCCTGTGGGAGCCGGCTTGCCGGCGATAGGGCCGGAACAGACAAAAGCGGCAACACCCGCGTGACAAAATTTTCACATTGGTTTAAACAGAATCCGCACCCGCACAATGCTGCGTTGGCCCAGTGCCAACGCCCTCTTCGCAACCCGCAATCCTAGGACCTTCCCATTCATGGCTAACACGGACGCCTTGAAGCAACGGGGCGCGCGAGCACCGTTCTCGCCCACCCTGAAATCCCACCTGGCCTACACGCTGCTCAGCGGCCTGGTGATAATGCTGATGCTCAGCCTCGTGCGCCTGGCGCTGTTGGTCTACAACAGCGATATGATCGGCGATACCCCTTACTCGACCGTCGCCGAAGGCTTCATCAATGGCTTGCGCTTCGACCTGCGGGTGGTGGTGTACCTCAGCATTCCGCTGTTGCTGGCCATGCTCAGCCCGTGGGCCATGGCCCGGCGAGGGGTGTTCCGTTTCTGGCTGACACTCACCTCCAGCGTGGTGATGTTCCTTGGCCTGATGGAAATGGACTTCTACCGCGAGTTCCACCAGCGCCTCAACGGCCTGGTCTTCCAGTACATCAAGGAAGACCCGAAAACCGTACTGAGCATGCTCTGGTACGGCTTCCCGGTGGTGCGCTACCTGTTGGCCTGGGCTTTCGGCACCTGGCTGCTGAGCCTGCTGTTCAAGGGCATCGACCGCATCACCCGGGGCCAGGGCGCACAACGCGTGGCGCCGTGGTACAACCGTCTGGCCGTGTTCATGGTGGTCTTGCTGGTGGCCGTGGTCGCCGCCCGTGGCACGCTGCGCCAAGGCCCGCCGATGCGCTGGGGCGATGCGTTCACCACCGACTCCAACTTCGTCAACCAGCTGGGCCTGAACGGCACCCTGACCCTGATCGACGCCGCCAAGAGCCGCTTCGGCGAAGACCGCGCCAACATCTGGAAGCCGGTACTGGAGCAGGGCCTGGCCACCGAAACCGTGCGCAAGCAATTGCTGACCCCGAACGACACCCTGGTCGATGCCGACGAAGCTGCCGTGCGCCGCGACTTCCTGCCGCCGGCCGAGCGCACCCTGGCGGTCAAGAACGTGGTGGTGATCCTGATGGAAAGCTTTGCCGGCCACTCGGTCGGTGCGCTGGGTAGCCCGAACAACATCACCCCGTACTTCGACAAGCTGGCCAAAGAGGGCCTGCTGTTCGACCGCTTCTTCTCCAACGGCACGCACACCCACCAGGGCATGTTCGCCACCATGGCGTGCTTCCCCAACCTGCCGGGCTTCGAGTACCTGATGCAAACCCCGGAAGGCGGCCACAAGCTGTCGGGCCTGCCAGCCCTGCTCAGCGCCCGTGACTACGACGACGTCTACGTCTACAACGGCGACTTCGCCTGGGACAACCAGTCCGGGTTCTTCGGCAACCAGGGCATGACCACCTTCATTGGCCGCAACGACTTCGTCAACCCGGTGTTCTCCGACCCCACCTGGGGCGTGTCCGACCAGGACATGTTCGACCGCGGCAACGAGGAGCTGGCCAAGCACGATGGCAAGAAGCCGATCTATGCGTTGCTGCAGACCCTGTCCAACCACACCCCGTATGCGCTGCCCAAAGACCTGCCCGTCGAGAAGGTGACCGGCCAGGGGCGCCTGGACGAGCACCTGACCGCCATGCGTTATTCGGACTGGGCGCTGGGCCAGTTCTTCGAGAAGGCGCGCAAAGAGCCGTACTTCAAGGACACCCTGTTCGTGATCGTTGGCGACCACGGTTTCGGCAACCACCAGCAGGTCACCGAGCTGGACCTGGGCCGCTTCAACGTGCCGCTGCTGCTGATTGCCCCGGGCATTCAGGAGAAGTTCGGTGCGGTCAACCACACCGTGGGCACCCAGGTCGACATCGTGCCGACCATCATGGGCCGCCTAGGTGGCAAGGCCCGCCACCAGTGCTGGGGGCGCGACCTGCTCAACCTGCCTGAGGGCGACCAGGGCGTGGGCATGATCAAGCCGTCGGGCAGCGAACAGATCGTCGGCCTGGTACAGGGCGACCGCATTCTGATCGAGTCCAAGGACATGACCCCGCGCATGTACCGCTACCAGTTGGGCAGCGAGTTCAAGGCCGAGCTGATCGAAAGCCCCGACCAGCCGCAATTGCTCAAGCAGCTTGAAGCGTACATCCAGACCGCCACCAAGAGCCTGCTGGACAACACCGCCGGTGTGGTGCACGGCACACCGAAGTAAAAGCTCGCGGGTCACCCGCTGCCACAGTGGCTGCGCCAGCTTCGTGCTGGCGCTACCCCTGTGGGCGGCCCTGGGTCGCGATGGGGGCCCCACGTTTCGGCGCCTGCCGCTTTCATCCTACTGAACATTCTCCCTGCCCCAAGGTCAGTTGTTCAGGCGTAACACACACCCTGTGTTCCTTGACTCAGAGGGTCCGTTAGATGAAAGAGTGGGAAGTCATTTTTGCCGACCAGAAGGGCGAACCGTCCACTCTGGTGTTGAAAGCCGAGCATCGTCCTAGCGAGGAAGAGGCGGCGAGGGCCATTCGTTCTCACCTGTTTCCGGTAATGGCCGAGCTGGACCTCAACGACTTCCAGGACCGCAGCATTTCCCCCACCGCACGCTGGCTGCGCGAGCACAGCGGCGTAATGATCACAAGCATTCACGAACACCCCTGATCCACACGATTGCGTGGTGCCTTGGCAGGCGCTACGCTGTCAGCAGGTGCTCGCCTATTATGCGGGCTGGCACCGCATACATTCGCGTCTTGCATCAGCTCGTACTGCCCGGCCGCTGCCGGCAGGTGCGCAGTAGCACGGAAAGTCTATCCATTGCATTATTCAGGAGGACGTTTCATGAGCAGCCAGAACGACGATATCAGCAGCAACGTCCTGCGCCAGATGAAAGCAGGCGGTTTCGACTTCACCCAGATCCACCCCATCGAGTTCTATGCCGTATTCCCCGACGAAGCCGGGGCGCGCCGTGCTGCCAGGCAGTTTCGCGGCGAATCGCTCAATGCCCAGGTGAAGGAGGGCGACGGTGGCTGGCACCTGGAACTGAGCAAGGTCATGTATGCCACCTATTGTGGGATTGGCGACTTTGAAGAGGCCTTCGAGCAGTTGGTGACGCCCTATGGCGGCGAGGTGGAGGGTTGGGGGGTCAAGCACGAGCGGCTCACGGCCTAGCAGCCCTGCGTGGCCATCATCTCAGGCACACCCGCGCCAGGCAGGGGCGGGTTTACCCTACGCAGCCACTAACGCTTGCGCTTGGCCATATGCTGCAGATAGCCCAGCAGCGCATCCAGCTCCTTGTCGCTCAGCACGCTTTCGGCAAAGCCCGGCATCTTCGCCTGTGGCCACTGCCGCAGGCTTTGCGGGTCGCGGATCAACATGCGCAAATAACCCGGCTGAAAGTACTCGGTGGGGTTGTGCGGCACATTCAAGTCCGGCCCAACCTGCGCATCCCCCGCACCGTTCAGGCGGTGGCAGGCCATGCAATTTTGCTGGAACAGGGCAAAGCCCTGGCGTACCGGGCTGTCGGCGGGTAGCGCCGGGTCGGGCAGCAGTGCCGGGTACCGCTGGGCTACCGGGGCGAGCTGGCGCAAGGTTGAGATCTGGAAAGGCCATTGCTCCGGGCGTATACCGCCGGCCTGCGCTGCTGTCCATACCAGGTAGAATGGCCCAGCGCCAGGTTTGCCTGCACCCAGCGGTGGCCAAGGTTGGTCGGGGTCTTCCACGGCCAGCCAGGCCTGCGCCGGGCCTTTCTGCAACAGCGGCGCAGCGGGCATTTCTGCGGCAAAACCGTCCAGCGCCACCGCTTGCAGGTGGTCGCTGGCGGTAACGCCAGGCAACAGCGCAGCCAACGGCACCGCCCGGTACTGCATGAGGCGTTTGTAGGCTACGTCGTGCTCGATGCGGATGGTCTGCGCTTGCGGGTGGCTGAGCAGTTCTTCGCTGCTCCACTGGCGCTGGGTAGCGCCGAGTTCAAGGTGCAGTTGTGCCGCCGACAGTGGCAGGCTCAGCAGCAGCGCAAGCAGGGCAAGGCAATGGCGCATGGGTACACTCCGACCAAAGAGGCCAGCAGGTTACCTGCGCACTGCCCGTAGACGCCACTGCTGCAGTCAGCCGAACAACCGTGTCAGGTTCGGCACGATCAACAGCAATGTGGTGGCGAATAAAATAAGCCCGGCTTGGCGTATTTTCGAATGTCTGAACATGGCGGACCGCCTTCTTGTTGTTATTCCTGAGTACCCGTTGGCTTCCTTGTCGCGCTTCGGGTCGATCGCAGTAGCGTGGTGTGGCGCCTTTACTGCCTGCCTTTTGTTAGTGGATATACAACCAACAGTAGGGCGTGCGTTATCCATGTTCGAGAACTCTTTGTTCTAATTGTCGAGATTTTGAGGCCTCATGGCTATGAGGCTATGTGCCATCTCGCTAGCATGCTCTCGCTAGACGGTGGCGCAGCCATCCACGGCGCGCCGACAAAATGTGACCGTTCGTCAGTGCCGCCTACTTGCTTGTACGTGCCTTTCGCGTCAGGCTCTACAGCAGATTCCCACCCATGTCGTTCAGGACTAATCCTATGTCGTTACGCATCTGCATCCTTGAGACCGATGTTCTGCGGCCGGAATTGACGGCGCAATACCAGGGCTACGGCAGGATGTTCGAGCAGCTGTTCTCGCGGCAGCCGATTGCCGCAGAGTTTCGTGTGTACAACGTGATGAACGGCGATTACCCCGCCGACAGCGAAGTGTTCGATGCCTACCTGGTCACGGGCAGCAAGGCAGACTCGTTTGGTACCGATCCCTGGATCCAGACGCTCAAGGCCTACCTGTTGAAGCTTTACGCGCGTGGCGAGAAATTGCTGGGTGTGTGTTTTGGCCACCAGCTGCTGGCGTTGACCCTGGGTGGCAAGGCCGAGCGTGCCGACAAGGGCTGGGGCGTGGGCATTCACCGCTACTCGCTGGCGGCGCACGCCCCGTGGATGGACCCTGAGGTGCCGGAGCTGACCTTGCTGATCAGCCACCAGGACCAGGTGACCGAACTGCCGGAAGGCGCCACGGTCATTGCCTCCAGCGATTTCTGCCCGAATGCGGCGTACCACATCCGCGACCAGGTGCTGTGCTTCCAGGGCCACCCGGAGTTTGTCCACGACTACTCCCGCGCGCTGCTCGATGCGCGCCAGGAATACCTGGGTGACGAAGTGTACCAGAAGGCGGTGGCCAGCCTGGCCAGCGAGCACCAGGGCGACCTGGTGGGCGAGTGGATGTTGCGGTTCATCCAGCAGCCGGTCAGCAAACACGACGCGGCGTAATGGCCGGGGGCTGCTGCACAGCAGCCCGATCGTGCCCCACGGCCGCCCCGGGGCTCAGCGCCCCATCATGTCCCGGACCATGCGCTGCTGCTCCATGATCTCGCGTTGGCGCTGGTCAATCTGCGAAGCCAGCGGGAAATTCCCGCCGGCCCGGCGCTTGGCGTAATCCAGCTGCTGGATCGCCTGGTCAAAGTCCCCCACCAAGGTGAAGTACTCTGCCCGCGCCCGGTGCAAGCCGATGGTATTGCCCGACAAACCGCGCACCTCGGCCATGTCGTACCACACGTCCGGATCATCCGGCCGGCTTTTCACCAGCTCGTCCAGCACCTTCTCGGCTTCGGCAGGCTTGTTCAGCTTCACCAGCAAATCGGCGCGCACCTGTTTCAGCGGGTAGTTGCCGGGGTATAGCTGCTGCATGCGCTCGGCGCGCTGCTGGGCATCGGCCAGGCGGTTGTTGGTGATGTCCAGGTCAATCTGCGCCAGGTTGTAGGTGATGTCGTTGGGCGCTTTGGCCAGTAGCGGCTTGAGCATTTCCCGCGCTTCGTTCAGCTGGCCGCCCTTGATCTGCGCCAGGGCCAGGCCATAGCGTGCAGCATCGAGTTTGGGGTCTTCGTCGAGCTGGGCACGGAAGCGCTTGGCCGCCAGCCCCGGGGTGCCTTCATAGATAAGCGCCACGCGGGCGCGAATCAGCTGGTAGCGTGCGCTGTCTTCGATGCCGCCCGGTGGCGCCTGGTCGGCGCGGTTGCGGGTGTCGGCGATCCGTGACTCGGTCACCGGGTGAGTCAGCAGAAATTCCGGTGGCTTGGCGTCATAGCGATACTGGCGGGCCAGGCGCTCGAACATGGTTGGCATGTTGCGTGGGTCGTAGCCGGCCTTTTCCAGGTTCAGGATGCCGATGCGGTCCGCTTCCTGTTCATTTTGCCGCGAGAACCGGCGCTGCTCCTGAATGGCCGCCGCCTGGGTGCCGGCGATCATGCCGATGCCGGCGTCGCCAGCGCCCCCCGCCGCCAGTACGATCCCGGCCAGCAGCGCTGCCATCATCGGCAGTTGCATGCGTTGCTGGGCCTCGACGCCGCGGGCGAAGTGGCGTTGCGACAAGTGCGCCAGTTCGTGCGCCAGCACCGAGGCGTATTCGCCTTCCGTCTGTGCGTTGAGGAACAGCCCGCCGTTGACCCCCACGATGCCCCCGGGCGCAGCGAAGGCGTTGAGCTCGCGGCTGTCGATGAGGATGAACTCCAGGCGCCGGTCCTGCAGCTGGCTGGTCTCGGCCAGTTTGTACACGCTGGTTTCGACGTAGTCCTTGAGTTGCGGGTCGTTGAGCTGGTTGACCTGGCCGCGCAACAGGCTCAGCCAGGCGCGGCCGAGCTGGTGTTCCTGCTGCGGCGAAACGATCGCGGAGCTGGCGTCACCCAGTGATGGCAGGTCGTCAGCATGGCCGGGGAGGGCCAACAGGCAGGCCAGCGTCAGCAGGGTAGGGCGCAGTAGTTTCATGCACGAAGCTCGCGTCGGTGTCAAAGATAGCTACTGTAGCGGGCTCACACGTTGGCGACCAGTGGCGCTATCCTAGGCAGCCCTGCCAACAAGCAGTCTGGCAATGCCTTTGGAGACCCTGCAATGAGTGACACCCTGACCTGCGACGCCGTACTCGACGCCAGCGGGCTGAATTGCCCTTTGCCGCTGCTCAAGGCCAAGATGGAGCTCAACCGCCTGGCCAGCGGCGCGGTGCTCAAGGTGATCGCCACCGACACCGGCTCGCAGCGCGACTTCCGCACTTTCGCCACGTTGGCCGGTCATACCCTGCTGCAGGAAACGGCCGAGGCCGGCACCTACACCTACTGGCTGCGCAAGGCCTGAGTCTTTACCAAGGATCGTCAATGTTCAAAGTGCTTCGCGACTGGGTGCAGCGCTACTTCTCCGATGAAGAGGCAGTGGTGCTGGCAGTCTTGCTGTTCCTGGCGTTCACGGCCGTGCTAACCCTGGGTGGCATGCTCGCGCCGGTGCTGGCGGGCATGGTGCTGGCGTTCCTCATGCAAGGCCTGGTCAATGCCCTGGAGCGCTTGCGGGTGCCCACGCGGTTGGCAGTGATGCTGGTATTTGCCCTGTTCATGGGGGCGCTGGCGCTGTTCATGCTGGTGTTGGTGCCGCTGTTGTGGCACCAGCTGATCACCCTGTTCAACGAGCTACCGGGCATGCTCGGCAAGTGGCAGTCGTTGTTGCTGTTGTTGCCCGAGCGTTACCCACACCTGGTGTCGGACGAGCAGGTGCTGCATGCCATCGAATCGGTGCGCGGTGAAATCGGCAAGTTTGGCCAATGGGCGCTGACCTTCTCGCTGTCCAGCCTGCCATTGCTGGTCAATGCCATGATCTACCTGGTGCTGGTGCCGATCCTGGTGTTCTTCTTCCTCAAGGACCGCGAACTCATCGGCCGCTGGGTCAGTGGCTACCTGCCACGCCAGCGCACCCTGCTGAACCGGGTGGGTAGCGAGATGAACCGGCAGATCGCCAACTACATCCGTGGCAAGGGCATCGAGATTCTGATCTGCGGCATTGCCACCTACATCGCGTTCATCAGCCTGGGGCTCAACTATGCCGCGCTGCTGGCGTTGCTGGTGGGGCTGTCGGTGGTGGTGCCCTATGTGGGCGCGGTAGTGGTAACGGTGCCGGTCACGCTGATTGCACTGTTCCAGTGGGGCTGGGGCGATCAGTTCATCTACCTGATGACGGTGTACGCGATCATCCAGGCGCTGGATGGCAACGTGCTGGTGCCGCTGCTGTTTTCCGAGGCCGTGAGCCTGCACCCGGTGGCGATCATTTGCGCGGTGTTGTTGTTTGGCGGGCTGTGGGGGTTCTGGGGGATCTTCTTCGCCATCCCGCTGGCGACCCTGATCAAGGCTGTGCTGGATGCCTGGCCGCGGCAGGAGCCTATTGTGTCACCGATGCTGTAATTTTGGGGCTGCTTTGCAGCCCATCGCGACACAGGGCCGCTCCTACAGGCATACGCGATTTCCGATGATGCCGGCCCGGCCCCGCAGTACTGCCGGCCGCCCCCGCCCGGCGTAGGAGCGGCCTCGTGTCGCGAAAGGGGCGCAAAGCGCCCCCAACGATCTCAAGCCTTGTTCAGTGCCTGAGCTGCTGCCAACACGGCATCCACATGCCCGGGCACCTTCACCCCACGCCATTCCTGGCGCAGCACACCGTCCTTGTCGACCAGGAAGGTGCTGCGATCCACGCCCATGTACTCCTTGCCATACAGCTTCTTCAGCTTGATCACGTCGAACAGCTGGCACAGGGCCTCGTCCTTGTCGCTGATCAGCTCGAACGGGAAGCCTTGCTTGGCCTTGAAGTTCTCGTGCGACTTGAGGCCGTCACGCGACACGCCGAACACCACGGTGTTGGCTGCGGCAAAGGCTTCATGCTGGTCGCGGAAGCCCTGGCCTTCGGTGGTGCAGCCCGGGGTGCTGTCCTTCGGGTAGAAGTACAGCACCACCTGCCGGCCCTTGAGGTCGGCCAGGCTCACGGTTTGCCCGCCGGTGGCCTGGGCCTGGAAGTGCGCTACAGGTTGGTCGAGTGCTACAGCCATGATCGCTTCCTTACATTGGGTTCTGTGGGCGCCATGGCTCGATCAGCGCATCGAGGTTCAGGGCGTCGGCAAAGTCCAGGAACTGGTCACGCAGCCAGCTGATTTGCGTGCCGGCCGGCAAAATGACGGTGAACTGGGCATTGAGCATGCTGCTGCCGGTCTGCGGCGCCAGGTAGGTATCGCAGGTCATGGCTTCCAGCTCGACGCGGTGGTCGAGGAAGAACTGGCACAGCTCGTTGATGATGTCCGGGCGGTAGGCGGCGCTGACGTAGGCTACATAAGGCAGCGCCTGCGGGCGTACCTCCTGGTCGGCGCTGCGCACCACGTCCAGGGTCAGGCCGTGCTTCTTGCCCAGGCTTGGCAACATGGCTTCAAGGCGGGCCAGGGCGTCCCAGCTGCCGCCTACCTGCAGCACCAGGGCGCTGGTTTCGCCGTGGCGGCTCAGGCGCGAGGTAACCACCGCGCAGCGGTTTTCGAAGGCAGCGCGGCTGAGGACGTTGGCCAGTTCCATGGGGTTGGGCCCCAAGGCACTGATGACGAGGAATTGTTCGCGGACGGTGGGGGTGGACATGCAGCATTCCTAAAGCGATGAGCGGTCGGTACAGGACGGGAGAAAGCCTCCAGTCGGCAGGGCCCGGGGCTCGCATGCGAGGTCTTGGACGCTGGCCGGGAGCAAGGTCGACGGCCCGGCGGGCCGCGCTGCACCGATCAAAGCATCAAGGGTAGCGAAATAAGGCGCCGAGGGGAATGCTCCGCCCGCCTGCTTCGCTTGTGCAAGGCCGATGCCCCCAGTACCATTACCGCTCTCTTTTTCCGGCAGGAGCAGTTACATGATTGCGGGCAGTATGGTGGCATTGGTCACACCCATGGATGCACAAGGGCGTGTTGACTGGGGCAGCCTCGACAAACTTGTAGACTTCCACCTGGAAAACGGCACCCATGCGATCGTCGCTGTCGGCACCACCGGTGAGTCGGCCACGCTCGATGTCGAAGAGCACATCCTGGTCATCAAGCATGTGGTCGAGCGCGTCAAGCGCAGCAACAAGCCTATCCCGGTCATCGCCGGTACCGGTGCCAACTCCACTGCCGAAGCCGTGCACCTGACCCAGAACGCCAAGAATGCCGGCGCCGATGCCTGCCTGCTGGTGGTGCCGTACTACAACAAGCCAACGCAAGAAGGCCTGTACCAGCACTTCAAGCACATTGCCGAAGCCGTCGACATCCCGCAGATCCTCTACAACGTGCCGGGCCGCACCTCCTGCGACATGCAGGCCGAGACCGTGATCCGCCTGTCGACTGTGCCGAACATCATCGGTATCAAGGAAGCCACCGGCGACCTGGCCCGTGCCAAAGCGATCCTGGAAGGCGTTGCCAGCGACTTCATCGTCATGTCTGGCGATGACCCGACCGCTGTCGAGTTGATCCTGATGGGCGGCAAGGGCAACATCTCCGTCACCGCCAACGTCGCCCCGCGCGAAATGGCCGATATGTGCGAGGCCGCCCTTGCGGGCGATGCCGAGAAGGCCCGCGCTATCAACGAAAAACTCATGCCACTGCACAAAGAGCTGTTCTGCGAAGCCAACCCCATCCCGGTGAAGTGGGCGCTCGTTGAAATGGGCCTGATGAAAAAGGGTATTCGCCTGCCGCTGACCTGGCTCAGCGAAGGTTGCCACGACAAAGTCCGTACTGCCTTGCGCCAGTCCGGCGTACTGGTTTAAGAGGAAGTACACCGCATGAAGCGACTGGCTGGTCTTTCTGCCCTTGCCCTGATTATCTCCAGCACCAGTGGGTGTGGCTGGCTGTGGGGCGAGGATGGCTATTTCCGCGACCGCGGCAGCGACTACCTGCAGGCGCACCCTACCGCGCCCATGCAGCTGCCGCCGGACGCCAGCAACGTCAAGCGGCTCGACCCGCTGTTGCCAATTCCGCGTAACGTCGCCGATGACAACGTCACGGGCGAGTACGAAGTGCCGCGGCCGCAACCGTTGACCGGTGGCGCTGGCCAGGTCACCGACTACAGCCTGCAGCGCAGCGGCAGCAGCCGTTGGGTGCTGGCCCAGCACTCGCCGGCCGAGGTGTGGCCGGTGGCCCGCCAGTTCTTCGAGGACAACGGCTTCCGTATCGACGAAGAGCGCCCGCAGACCGGTGAATTCAACACCAGCTGGCAGCGCTTCGACGAGCTGTCGGCATCGCTCGGCCAGCGCCTGGCCAGCACTGCCAGCAGCGCTGACAGCGAAGTGCGCGTACGTGTGCGCATGGAGCCTGGCGTGCAACGCAACACCTCCGAGGTGTATGTGGTCAGCGTCGAGCGCCCTGCCGGCAGCACCGCCGAGCCTGCGTTCCCGTCCACCTCCGCCAATGCCGGCGCCGATGCCCTGCTGGTCGACGAAATGCTGGCCAGCATGAACCGCAGCGCCGAGAAGGGCGGTTCGGTGTCGCTGCTGGCTGAGCGTGATTTCGACGCGCCAAGCCGCGTCAGCCTGAGCGAGGACGGCAGCGGTAACCCGGTACTCTACCTGGGCTCCGACCTGGACCGCGCCTGGTCGGGTGTAGGCCGCGCCCTGGAGCAGGGTGGCCAGTGGCGTGTCGAGGACATCAACCGCAGCCTGGGCCTGTACTACATCAACCTGTCGGAAAAGCCTGAAGACAAGCAGAACCAGCCGGGCTTCTTCGGCCGCCTGTTCGGCAGCGAGCCCACCAAGGAAGAGCGTGAAGCCCGTGCCGAGCGCTACCAGGTCCGCCTGAGCAAGGTGGGTGAAAGCGTGCAGGTCACCGTCGAGAAAAACATCAACACCGTGGCGCCGCCCGATGTCGCCCGCCGTGTGCTGAGCGCCATTCAGGACCACCTGGGCTAAGTGCGCTTCGCGGTACTCGGAAGCGGCAGCCAAGGGAACGGCACGCTGATCGCCAGTGGTGACACGTTCATCCTGGTCGATTGCGGCTTTTCCCTGCGCGAAACCGAGCGGCGCCTGGCGCTGCTCGGGGTTTCGCCGGCGCAACTCAGTGCGGTGCTGGTCACCCACGAACATGCCGACCACGTGCATGGGGTCGGCTTGCTGTCACGGCGCTACAATGTACCGGTCTACCTCAGCCAAGGCACCTTGCGCGGCATGCGCAAGCCGGTGGAGGTGGCCGGTTTTCTCGCCTGTGGCCAAAGCCTGCATATCGGCAGCCTGCAAGTGAATGCAGCACGGGTGGAGCACGACGCCTACGAGCCCTTGCAGTATGTGGTCAGTGACGGCAAGCGCCGTTTTGGCATGCTCACCGACCTGGGCTCGTACGACGCGCTGTTGCTGGAACGCTACCAAGGCCTGGATGCACTGCTGATCGAGGCCAACCACTGCCGCGACCTGCTGGCGCGCGGTCACTACCCGGCGTTCTTGAAGCGGCGGGTAGGGGGCATGCAAGGGCATTTGAACAATCACCAGGCCGCGCGCCTGGTGCACGAGTTGGGCTGGAACAACCTGCAGCACCTGGTGCTGGCCCACCTCAGCAGCAAGAACAACCTGCCACATCTGGCGCGCCAGTGCTTCGTCGACACCCTTGGGTGCGACCCGGACTGGCTCCAGGTGGCGAATCAGGAACACGGGCTCGACTGGCGCGAAATCGCCTAGCCCAACACCTCAAGCAAGCGGAGCCCAATCATGGAAAAACGCGACGAACTCTACCGCGGCAAGGCCAAATCGGTTTACAAGACCGATGACGCCGACCGCTTGATCCTGCTGTTCCGTAACGACACTTCGGCGTTCGACGGCAAGCGCATCGAACAGCTCGACCGTAAAGGCATGGTGAACAACAAGTTCAACGCCTTCATCATGCAAAAGCTGGAAGAAGCCGGCGTGCCGACCCAGTTCGACAAGCTGCTGGGCGACAACGAATGCCTGGTCAAGAAGCTGGACATGATCCCGGTCGAATGCGTAGTGCGTAACTACGCGGCCGGCAGCCTGGTCAAGCGCCTGGGCGTTGAAGAAGGCATCAAGCTGGAGCCGTCCACCTTCGAGCTGTTCCTGAAAAACGACGAGAAGGGCGACCCGTTCATCAACGAGTCCCACGTTGTCGCGTTCGGCTGGGGTACCGCCGAGCAGTTGGCAGAAATGAAAAAGCTGTCGTTGAAGGTCAACGAAGTGCTGAGCAAGCTGTTCGATGACGCCGGCCTGCTGCTGGTCGACTTCAAGCTGGAGTTCGGCGTATTCCACGGCCAGATCGTGCTGGGTGACGAGTTCAGCCCAGACGGTTGCCGCCTGTGGGACAAAGAAACCCGCAAGAAGATGGATAAGGACCGCTTCCGCCAGGGCCTGGGCGACGTGATCGAAGCCTACGAAGAAGTTGCCAAGCGCCTGGGCGTGCCGCTGTAAGCGGTGCGTTCACGCAAGCGCCTGATACCACGCGATTTTTTTTAAAAAAAGGTTTGCGTTTTAAAAGAACGCTGGTATGATTCGCGGCATTGGAGAGATGCCGGAGTGGTCGAACGGGACGGATTCGAAATCCGTTGTACTGGCAACAGTACCTAGGGTTCAAATCCCTATCTCTCCGCCATATATAAGGCCCCGAGCGCTGCGAAGCCCTCGGGGCTTTTTCTTTTGGGGGAATTTTGGGGGAATGGGGGAGCGTGTATTTCCCCCAAGCGTTCGCTATCATTGCGCCATGGCCTACTACGAAAAGCGCGGTGACGCCTGGCGCGCCCAGATCCGCCGCAAAGGATATCCAATCCTTTCCGCCACCTTTGACACCAAGGCAGAAGCCCAGCGCTGGGCAGCCGAGATCGAGGGTGACATGTCGCGCGCGCGCTTTGTTGACATGCGCGAAGCCGAGAGCACCACGCTCGCCGAGGCCCTGGACCGCTACCTCTCGGAGGTCACTTCCACCAAGAAGGGCGCCAAGCAGGAGCAGGTCCGCATCAAGAAATGGAAAGAGCACAAGCTGGCCAGCAAAGGCTTGGCGGCCATCCGTTCGAGCGACATGGCTGCCTACCGCGATGCTGAATTGAAGGAAGGAAAGTCGACGGCGACAGTACGCCTCAACCTGGCGGTGATAAGCCATCTCTACACGGTGGCCACCAAGGAATGGGGAATCGAAGGACTGACCAACCCATGCCGGGCTATCCGGATGCCCAAGGGTAGCAAGGAGAGAGAGCGGCGCCCGACGCCAGCGGAGCTCACAGCACTGTACAAGGCAGCCGGTCAGATGAATGCCCAGCTTCCGGTGTTTATTGAGCTGGCGGTGGAGACGGCGATGCGCCGGTCTGAGCTGCTGATGCTGCGCCGCGACCAGGTGCGTGGCAAAGTGGCATACTTGGAAGACACTAAGAACGGTGAGCGGCGGGCGGTGCCGCTGTCTTCCCGGGCGGTCGCCCTGCTGGAGGGGCTGCCCACGCCGATCGGTGGCGGACGGTACTTCAGTCTGGCGCTCAACACGATCAGCAACTACTTCCCACGGGCCTGTGTGGCTGCGGGGATTGAAGGCCTACGCCTTCACGACCTTCGCCATGAGGCGACCAGTCGTTTCTTTGAGCGCGGCTTCACCATGATGGAAGTCGCGAGTATCACGGGGCACAAGACCCTGGTCATGCTCAAGCGCTATACGCACCTCAGCCCGCAAGACCTTGCCGAAAAGTTAGGTTAGCTCCCCCGCAGCTGCCGGTATTAATCCGATCTCTCGTCGGCTGATCTTGAAAAAAAATCTCGCATAGCGTAAAACCCTCCCAAAGCGCAATTTTTGCAGAAAATCCGCAAAAAATAGCCGGTTATAGGGGTGTAGGAGCTCATATGCTCATCGAGTTTAGTGTGACCAACTTCAAATCCATTCGTGAGCGTCAAACGCTCAGTATGGTGGCTTCCAACTACTATAAGGAATTAGTGGATGAAAATACATTTGAAGTTGATTCAGGTGAATCCTTCCCTCGTCTGTTAAAAAGTGCGGTTATCTACGGTCCTAACGCCTCCGGTAAATCAACGCTTGTAGAGGCCATGGAATTCGTTGATAACTTTGTCTGCACGTCTTCCAGTGAGCGCCAGTCAGGCGATCAGATCGAAGTATTTCCTTTTAGGCTTTCGGCCGAGAGCCGGAAGGCTGATAGTCAATTTGACGTTTCCTTTTTTGAGGCCGGAGTACGGTACGAGTTTGGGTTCTGTGCAAATACGAACCGTGTTAGTGCGGAATGGCTTTATGCTTACCCTGATGGCAAACCTCAAAGGATGTATACACGATACTACAATGAGGATGCTGAATCCTATCATTATGTATGGGGTAAACATTTCTTAGGAGGAAGAAGGCGTACCGATTGGAAAAATAGCACTCGGCCGAACGCGCTTTTCCTATCTACTGCTGTTCAGCTTAACTGCGAGCAACTACAGCCTGCATTCAATTGGTTCAAATTTAGAATCGCTACACTTGACCCTAATTTCCTTTCTTCAGCCTACACGTTGAAGCACTTCGAAGAGAGAAAGGCTCAGATCTTAGAGTTCCTATCTGCGGCTGATCTGTGTATTTCTGATATCAGAGTCACCAAGACCAAGTTTGATCCATCTCTTATTCCTGCGGATATGCCAAAAAGTATTCGTGAGGAAGTAATTAAGACAATGTCAGGTAGCGATGTTTCCGAAGTTAAGTTTTATTCGCGATCCGTGGATGAAGGCGACGACGAATTAGTCGAGTTTAGTGATGGAGAGATTTCAGCCGGAACTAAAGCACTATTTAGTTTTTCTGGCCCATGGATTGATGTTGTTAGCAGGTCCCGCGTTCTTTTCGTTGATGAGCTGGACAGCAGCCTCCATCCATTAGTGGTGCATCAGCTCATTAAAATTCTCCACAAAGTGGGAAGTTCCGTCCAGGTAGTCTTCACCACCCATGATACATCGATTCTGGGCCATAAAGGGATTCTGCGCCGCGATCAAGTTTGGATGATTGAGAAGAACGATAAGCAGGCTAGCTTTTTGACGCCTCTCTCGGATTATTCTGTGCGTGAAGGAGAGGCTTTGGAAAAAGGATACCTTGGCGGGCGATACGGTGGAATTCCATTTGTAAAGGATTTAACCCTTGGGTACTGATAATCTTTTTCATAAGCGCAAGGCTAAATCTTACGAGCGGAAGCCAGGGAATAAGCCGACGCGCCAAAGGTTGCTTATTGTATGTGAAGGCTCGAAGACTGAGCCGCACTATTTCAAGGAGATGCGGCACGAGTTACGCCTTAAGACAGCTGATGTGACTGTGTGCGGTGAAGAATGCGGATCGGATCCCGTTTCCGTATTCAATTATGCGGTCCAGAAATTTGAAGAAGAAGACTGTAAGTACGATTCTGTTTATTGCGTTATTGATACAGATGAGCATAAAAATCTAGGTAAGGCTTTAAAGTTGGTGCGCGATAAGGGTGAACCATTCGTCTCCATCGTATCTTCACCTTGCTTTGAGTTCTGGTTGATTCTACATCACGGTCCTCACGTGACTTCTTTTAGAGCGACTTCGACTAAGTCAATAGGTGATGTTGTTGAGAGCGCTTTGAGGAAGCTGGACAAGGCTTATCAAAAAGGTAAGCCGGGTGTGTGGGCAAGATATAAAAGTAAGCTGGACGCAGCTATTCAAAACTCCAAAGCCATACACAAGGTAGCCAAGAGTACTGGAAATCAAAACCCGTCCACTGAGGTTCATCTAGTCGTAGAGGCTCTCATGGCTTTGAAAGTTTGAATCAAGCGCAGCGGAGCGACGGCGGTTCTTTGCGTTTGCGCCCCGGCTTCGACTTCTGGTGCTCCCCATCCCTGAACTCGCGCAGGAACTTGCGCACGTCCTCTTTCAGCCAGCAGTGCCGGTTGCCCATCTTGAAGCTCTTGGGCAGCCACGGCACCCCGCGGCGAATCCCCTCCCTGATCGACGCCTCGGTTCGGCCCAGCAGCTTAGCCAGGCCCTCAACCGTCAGTACCTCGGTCTCTTCGCTCATTCCTTCCTCCCGACCTGCCAGCTTGGCCTGCAGATCACCCTCGCTTGCGCCGGCGATTACTGCCAGCCCTCGGCCAGCTGAGACCAGATCACCCAGCTTGGTGAAAGGCAGGATGTTCGAGAGTGGCGCGGCTTCGCTGGCCCGCAGCACAAGCGTGATGCGTTCAGGCTGCTTCATGGCCGCTCTCCGTTCCGCGTGCGGCTTGTTCCTCGGCTTCATCCTGCAGGAGCTGGCGCCATTCGGCCTCGGTGCGATTTCCATAGAGCGGTTCAGGCTCGGGAAGCTCGGCACTCGGTGCTGGCGCCTGTGGCTTGGGCAGACCTGCTGCTTTGCGCTCGGCAATTTCCTTGCGGTCTACGGCTACACCTTGCGGAGCTTCGATGCCAAGACGAACTTGGCTCCCTTTGACGCCCAGAACAACTACGGTGATGTCGTCGGCGATCTTGATTGCTTCGCCTGCGCGACGGGTGAGGATCAACATGGTCAAACTCCTTGTAGGGGAGGGCGGCGATTGCCGCCCTTCAATTCACTGCGTTGTGCGCAGTTCGTTGCGTGGTACCCAGCCGCCGGTGGTTTTCACCATGCAGCCAACGTAGGGCGCGAACTTGGTGTGCCGCTCGGTCTGGTAGCCGTACCATTGGCACGACCCCCAGTTCACGGCAGCGGCGATTGCGAGCGCGCACAGGGCAAGCCCTATAACCGCGCCCAGGCCTATGTGCTTGCGCTTCAAGCCTCGATACCGAAGTCTTTGGGGCGCAAGCCCAGCTGCACACCCACCTCGGCCAGGACCTTCAGTTCTTCGGGGCTGATGTTTCCGTCGCCCTCGGCAACGGTGATCATGTTCACGAACACCTCCTCGGCATCGAGAGGGTTGTTCTTGATGTCCGCGATCTCGCGCATGATGTTCATGCGCCCCAAGCGGAAGCCGGCCTGCAGTTGCTCGGTGAAGAGGTTCACGGTGGCAGTGATCTCCTGGCCGAAGTGCTCCAGGTTCTTGTTCGCCCGGATCTGAATGTCGATCTGAGCCGCTTCGTTCTTACTGATCTCGCCGTCAGCCGCCGCAACCAGCAGGCAGCCACCGACGATGGCTTGCATCAGGTCACGGTTTTCCAGCTTCTTGACTGCGCGCTTGGCGCCGAACAGTCTCTTTCCAATACCGAACATGGGTCTTTCCTCTTGGGTTGGTGGAGCTTTCTTCAGGCAAGCCGGTGGCCTGCCGCGTTTGTTGGCTTTCGCAAAATCAGGGCTGGATCAGGTCAGGCGGGTCGCGTCACGCCACCGCCAAGGCGCACTCAGCGCGCCGGGTTGCTACACGGGTTTCAATCTTGCGTTCGCCTTGACGGCGTACGCGTGTGAATTCGTCAGTGCTGGACACGGAATGTCCAACCAACACAGCGCAGATAGTCACGACCATCGGGGAAATCAGACCTCTTCGCATTGCTTCTGCCACTAGCTGTGCGCGCTTGATCACGCCGAGTTTGGTGCTGGCCGCAAGCAGGCGCTTATCGATGGTGTCCTTGGCTACACCGAGTTCACGGGCTGCTTCTTTGCTTGTCATCCCGCATGCCACAGCCATAACGCACTGAAGCTCGCGCTCCGCTAGGCCCAGCCCAAGGCTGCCAGTCCAGTTACCGAAAGTCAGTGCGTTCATTTTTTCGCTCCGTGCGAGTGCGTTGATGTGGTAAATAATGGTTTGCCTTTATTTCCATGTCAACAGGAATGCCTTTATTTTTTGGCCGCACTTCCCTAGGACGGCATCGCTTGGGTACCCTTTGCTGTATGGATATACAGTAACTAGGAGATGGTTGTGGCCAAGCAAAAAAAACAAGCGGCAGAGCAGCGCACGGAGATGACAGGCATGGAACGCTTGGTCTTGAGGGTTTCTTCGATGATCAACCATCCAATAGCTCAGACCCAGAGGTGGGTGACAATTCACCAGCTTGATACTGATAGCGATCAGAATTGGGAGGAGGTCATGAGCATGATTGCTGAAACCCCAGGAATAGAAATGACCTTCAGCGATGATGGAAGCGTGACGCTTCAGTGGGAGGCCGATGAAGAGCAGACCTCCACCTTGGCGATGGAGGGGGCAGAAGCCGAAGAGGAGGTCGCCGCCCCGTTTTAAGGGCGGAAATTGCGCGCTGGGCCGTTGCTCGGCGCGCTACAGAAGGTTGCCATTCCAGACGTATAGGACTTTTGCCTGGATGTAGGTTTCCTCTTTACGGATCATCCGATCCTTGTGTTTAGGGTTGTCGGAGATCATCTCGTAATGCTCATCGTCCGCGACCTGGAGGCGCTTGATGTACTCATGCCCACCCCAAGAGATGAAATACACTCCATCGCCGATGAAGTCGCGAACAGTCACGTCGACAATCAATGGATCGCGATCCTTGATGGTTGGAGCCATTGATTGACCCCAGCCAGTGACGAGCTTCAGGTGATGTGGCTCTTTGAAGTCAAGCCCCAGTTCCCGTAGGTGGCTCAAGCTGACGCGAACGTCTCTGAGCATCTCCGGGTAGTCGTGCGTTACTTGGCCTCCACCCATTGCTCCTCGCACGTCATAGTGTGCAATTCGGATCATATCGCCAGCGGAGCCACGAGTACTGCCCACCTTTGCAGGGCCGTCGCCAGGGTGTGAATCGGTCTCTTCGGCAGCTTGGAGTAGACGATTGCGCGCCTCTTCCGACAGGCCCGAGCCCGTTTTTGCCAGCATCTGCCTGACCATGTCAGCAGCCGAGAGCTTCTGTATCTCCTCACCGACGAGAGCGTAGCCAGGCTCGGTTGGGGCGGGGACGCTACCCACTCCCTCCGCCAACCATAGCGCATCAACCCCGCAGATCTGGGCGATCTTCACCAGGTGGCTACTGGATCGGGAGAGCCCTCTCTCGATTTCCGAGATCGAGGCTTGCGCGATGCCAGCCCTTTCGGCCAGCTCGGTCTGGGTAAGCCCTTTCAGGCGTCGGGCGTGTTTGAGTCGATCTTTGAGTTCCATAACGCACCAATCTAATGGTTAGCCTTTTTCCTTGCAAAAAGGTATGCCTCTAAAATACAGTAAAGGCATACCTCTATTCGGCGTTAAGCCCATGAATGAAATCTTCAATGACCTGGTCAAGTTTTTTGGCGGCCAGGTGGCAACAGCGAAAGCGCTCGGCGTGACGCAAGGCACAGTCAGCGGCTGGGTGCGCGGCGTCCATGGCTGTTCTGCTGATATGGCTTTGATCATTCAGGCCAAAACTCATGGGCGTTTCGCCGCTTCAAGCATTCGTCCCTCGCTGGCGGAATCGCTCCCGACCTTGGATCAAAAGGTACCAGCCAAAAGCCATCAAGCGCAGACCAACGAATCTGCTGTTAATTCATCCAGTACCGTGCAGGCCTCCCAATGAATGCACCCATGCCATATCGATACCTCAGGGAAAGCTGTCATGGGCAAGAAATTCATAGCGCGGAAAGGCAGGGCAAAGTGATTTCAAGCCAGATCAGTCGCCAGGCCTTGATTCCGACTTTTTCTGTGAGAGCTTGGAGGGCAGGGGGAAATTTCAATGACTAGCACAGACACCGGAAAGCCGCCTTAACCGAGCGGCCCCACCAGTTTCTGCATTTGGCTTAGCCCAGAAAGCAGAAAACCCGGCTTCGCAGGCCGGGCTTCTTAACCAGTCCCCTGGCAGGGACTTTTTGAATCTTCGTTCTGTAGGAGGACGAGATGCACCCGTAAAATACCACCGAGGCACCGCCAACGCAAGCGGGCTTGCTCGTGACCATGGCGACAAAATTCAACCAGAACGGTGATGAGTTCTTCTTCTCGACGGTGCCTGGGATCAGCTGCTCTGAGGCGTTCAACTTTGCAAGTGCCAATCTGAACGCAGCAGAAGACCTGCTCGGCCAGCTCGTCCAGGTCAATGCAAGCTGTAACTTGGCTTTTGCGATCCGCGCATTGGTTGGCCAAGCGAGAGCGCTGATCGACTCCGGGATTGGATCTGTCGAGCAGGCCGAAGACTTCGCGCCACAAAACCTTGTATCTCCGGTTCGTGGCGCGGCGGTGTCGGAATGAGCCATCCCATGACCAAGTTTTCTTCCCCCGCCAAGCGCGTAGAGGAGGGGCTTGAGCTGCTGGCGATCCTCGCCGAGGTGCTTGAGCACAACGGCGGCTTCAAGGACAGCGACCCAGGCGAACACCCAGCAATGATCGGCGAACGCGGCGAGGACGGCATCATCCGTTCCATGCGAGTAATCGCCTGGGCGGCTCACCGTGAGTTTTGTCGGATGGCTACGGACTTGGAGATCCCCCAATGAACCAGATTGTCCCGGTGTGGCAGCCAGATGGCTTGCATGGTGAGATCGTCCACGACGTGACGCTCACCGCAGCGGATATCGCGCGTTTCAACGAAGCGCGCGAATCATTCAAGTTGATCAAAGCCTTGTACTGGGCGCATGTCGTGCCCTCGCTCGGCGGATTCGACAATCCTGTAGCCGGCGAACTTGAGCGCCTATTCGAGCGCGTCGTTTTCGACACGCGAAACTTTATGTGGCCTCACCGAAACGCGGCTGCCTTCCACGATGCAAAGGATGTGGGAGGTGCTGCATGAGCAGCGTTATCAATTTCCCCGCAGCCCCCGCAGCTGAGGTGATCGACGAAGCCTTCTTCGAGAAGTTCGCCGATGCTGCCCTGCTGATGACGTGCTTCGAGACCGTCGCCAACGCCATCGAGGTGGTGGAGGAGGGCGTCAAGATCCATGAGCGCGACGAAACGCACGTCAGCCTCATTGAGGCATGCATGGTGCTGGCGGTGCTCTTCCGTAGGCGAACTGGCTATGCCGTGCAGACTGTTTCTGCTGATCACCTGGAGAAGCAGCGCCAGGCGCTGTTGGCGGGAGAGGTGATCAGTTCGCTACCAATCCCTATCCGCCCGCCTGAGCTCAAGCCGTTGCCCGCGTCTGCTTTTGCCGGCCTGGCCGATCTGGAGCTGGCGCAGGCTGGATTCAACTACATCCGGCGTGTCGGTGAGCTCATCAACGGGAATTGCCCTCAGCTGGTTGAGCTGGACCTGGCGAGAGCCCACTCGGTTGACGCCTTGAACGCATACAGCCAACTGATTTCCCGGCTTGCTGGCAGGGCTGCACAGGATGTGAGTGCTTCTCTTCCGGCTATCACCGGTCCCTCATCGGAGACCCTCCAATGACCACGACCCCAAACCATGCCCAGGTGCTCCCGCAGCGCGCGGCCGCGTCGATCATCAACGGCCCTTGGCCAAGCTATGCCGCCTTCCGAGGCCTGCCAGAGCGCGAGCGTTGGGTGCTGTACGGAAGCGCGAAGGCGTATCGCGAGGCGCTGGAGCTTCAGGGTTTCCAGATGGCCGAGAGCTACGACCAGTTTGTCCGGCGGGTGACCGCCGAGCTGGAGATTTGAATCCATGAGCGTTCAAGCAATGACTTGGGCCCTAGAGCAGCAGGAGGTTGGCGAACCGCATGCCCGCCACGTCCTGCTGTGCCTGGCCAACTATGCCGATCAGGATGGGCGCGCCGCGTTCCCTTCGGTGGCTCGTCTTGCAGCCGATACCGGCCTAAGCCCTCGCACTGTCCAGTATCGGCTTCGAGACCTGGAGCAGAAGGGAGCGATCAGGCGGGGCAACCAAGCGATTCCCGCTGCCTACATCACCCAGCGCGATCGCATTCCGGTGTGCTACGACATTGCGATGGATCGGGGTGCACGGCATGCACCCGGTGCACGACAAGACGTACCGGGGTGCACGCCAGAACATAACGGGGTGCACGCCACGACAGAACGGGGTGCACAGCATGCACCCGAACCATCACTTAACCACCAGTTAACCACCCATAACCGTAAAGAAGGCGATGACGCTGCAGCTGGCGGCAAAGGTAAGCGGAAGACAAAGCAGAGCTTCGACCCGCTGACGGCTAAACCGGAGAACTGTTCAGACCGAGCCTGGGCCGATTTTTGCGAGATGCGCAAAGCGAAGCGTGCACCGCTAACAGAGCGTGCTTGTGAGCTGATCGCAAAGAAGCTGGAGGGCCACCAGAACGCTGACGCGGTCCTCGACAAGTCCACCGTCAGCTGCTGGACCGATGTTTACCCAGAGGCGACGGCAAACTCTGGCGCACGGCCAGGCCGGCCTGGCGCATTCAACAACCTCCCTCAGCACACCGATGATATGTACCAGGAGAGCCACGATGGCCGCTCGAATTTCTGATCTGTTCCACCGTACCCCGGCCAAGCGCATCTTCTCTGGCGAGTGCCTGGTGCATGGCCGCGTCGATATGAGTGAGGTCGAGCAGCTGGACGGCTCGATGCTGGCGCGTGGCTGCAAGCGCTGCGCTTGGGAGGCCCTGCATACCACCCCCCGCGACTCGGCAGAGCGCGCCCTGGCCAATGCCCAGCACAAGGCCGAGAAATCCAGCGAAGCGCTGATCGCTGCCGGGATCACCCCGCGCTTTGCTGGCGCCACCTTCGACAGCTACCGAGCCGAGACGGAGCCGCAGCACAGGGCTCTGACCAAGTGCCAGGCCTATGCCGAGCAGTTCCCGGCCAACTTCCGGGCTGGCCGCTCCCTGCTGCTGACCGGCAATGTCGGCTGCGGTAAGACTCACCTGGCCAGCGCTATCGTCCGCACGGTGGTGGCCGATCAATGCCGTGCGCTGATCATCCCGGCCGGGGACATTGTGAGCATTGCCCGCGCCTCGATGGTGCCTGGATCGGGCTACACCGACCGTGACGTGACAGTTCATCTTGGTGGCTTGGATCTGCTGGTGATTGATGAGGTCGGGGCGCAGAAGGGCAGCGAGTACGAACTGGGCCTGCTGCACAGCATCATCGACCGCCGGTATCAGGCCGTGCTGCCGACTGTGGTGATCAGCAACTTAAGCGTTGACGGCCTCAAGTCCTACATCGGCGATCGCGCCCTTGACCGTTTGCGTCAGAACGGCGGGCAGCAAGTCGGATTCACTTGGGAGTCGAAGAGGGCTGCGGCATGAGGGAGCTCTTCAGCATTGAGGCGGAGCACGCGCTGTTGGGCGCTCTGCTGCTCGACGCCAATCTCTTCGACGAGATCACCAGCAAGTTGGCCACCGAAGACTTCAGCGATCTGGAAAATGCCGCCCTGTACCAGGCGATCCGCAACACGCATGACGCCGGCCATGCCGTCGACCCCGTGACCGTAGGCACTCGCTACCCGACGCTGCCGAGCGGCGAGGGAACGATCTTCTACGCCGGTACGATCGCCAAGAACACGCCTAGCACGGCGAACTGGAAGTCGTACCTCAACACCGTGCTTGAGCGCTCGACGCTCCGGCGGGTGGTGGAGGTGGCTGAGGTCATCCGTGGCAGCGCCCACGACGACAAGCCCGTCGAGGAAATCATTGCGTTGGCCCAGCAGGCCACCGCGGACCTCCGCAACCTCGACAGTGGCAAACCGGAGTATTACCGCATCAGCGAGGTGCTACCGGCGGTGATTGACGGGATCGACGCGCGGTTTAACGGCACTGTCTCCCGCGGGCTGACGACTGGCTTGGACGATCTGGATGCAATCCTCTGCGGCCTTCGGCCAGGGCACATGATCGTGGTCGCCGGGCTGCCTGGTTCAGGGAAAACCATTCTCGGCCTGCAGATCGCCCAGCACGTCACCACCCGCCACGGCCATTCCGGTTTGGTGTTCTCGATGGAGATGACCAAGGAAGAGCTGACCGCCCGGGGCATTGCCTCCTTGGGCGGCGTCAGCCTTTCGCGCCTCGATGTCGGCACGACCCTGAAGGATGACGACTGGCCGAGGATCACCAGTGCAGTTGGCCTGCTGGGCAAGGCCAGGCTGTTCGTCAACGACCAGGCGGGGATGACCATGGCGCGTATCCGGTCGATTGCCAGGCAGTGCCAGAAGCGCGAGGGTTTGGATGTGCTGGTGGTGGACTACCTGACCCTGATCGCTTCCGAAGGGGGCCAGAACCGCGCGCTGGAGGTCGGCAGGATCAGTACGGCACTGAAGAACCTGGCAAAGGAGCTCGGCGTGCCGGTGATCGTGCTGGCGCAGCTGAACCGCGGCCCAGCCAATCGACCCGATAAGCGCCCGCGTCCGAGCGACCTGCGTGACTCGGGACAGATTGAGCAAGACGCCGACGCCGTGATCCTGGTGCATCGCGACCCGGCTGGCGCGCTGGCGCAACGTCAACCTTGAAGCGGGGCGCTGGTTCATTCCGGCGGGTGACACGAAGACGAAGGCCGAACACACGCTGCCGCTGACCACCCAGGCCTGTGCACTGCTGCGCCGGTACCAGCGCCTTCAGGCTGCCCAGGGTTACACCGGCCTGCTGCTGTTTCCGGGCAGCCACGGTGCACCGCTGAGCCCGAGCAAGGCCAACACCTTGTTCACCGATCTGGCCAAGGGCGAATGGTCGAGCCACGACCTGCGCAAGGTGGCGCGCACGGCATGGACTGACCTCGGCGTGGACTACATGGTGGGCGAGTTGCTGCTGAACCACGCCATGAAGGATCTCGACGCCACCTACATCCACACCACGGCCGAAGGGCTGAAACGTCAGGCGCTGGAGGCATGGCACAAGCACCTCGACGGGCAGGGATTCGCCGCCATTCACACCGAGACATTGCCGGGACAGAAAACCGGGCCTGTAGCCGTTGACGCCACTACCGGCGCGGGTTGCAGCACTTCACAGCATCCATCCCAAGGGAGGATGCACGATCAATATTCCAAGCCAGGAGATGGCCATGAGTAATGTTGCAGCGGCTATGCCGCGCAAAAGCTTGACCCCTGTAGAGCGGCAGTTCTTGAAACAAGGCAACCGCCTGCTGCTGGATCAGGACAACGGCCGGATCGCTTCGGCAGCCCTGATGGACATCGTGGCCGACTGGCACGGCTCCCGGGCTGCCCAGGGCTTCGAACAATTTGCCAAGGCCTGGATCATCCAGGGCGGCGCCAAGAACAAACACGCCTACAAGCTGCTGTGCGAGCTATTCGGCCTGGCTACCGACCCAACGCCACGGAGGGCTGCATGAAGAAACGAACCTACGTGGACAAGGCGCTGGGCGATACCGAGTACATGCTCGAGCAGTGGGGGTTCTGGCGTATGTGTGAGATGGGCGTGCCGCGCTATGTGTCTCCGCTCTACGCGCTCATGCGGGACAACGTCCCATCCGTTGGCGGCGCACGACAGCATGTGATCACAGACGATCTGGCCTTGGTGGTGGACCGCGCCGTGGCCAGGCTGGTGAAGCGTAATCAGCAGATGGGTGACTTCGTGTGGGCTTACTACGGCTACAAACACCCTGCAATGAGGGTTGGCCGGGAGGCGGGCATGTCCGAGCGAAAGGCAAGGGAGATTATCAAGGCGGGAGTTGCTTGGATCGATTGCGCACTCGAAGAAATTCGAGAGGCTGCGTAAAAAGTTCTATGCGGGCGGATAAACACCTGTTTTTATAGCAGCGTGTCCAGCTTGCAAACAACGCGACACAGCCTAGCCCCGGACGTTCTGCCGGGGCTTTCTCGCTATGTTATCTTGGGGAGAGACATTTGGGCTTGATGCCCATCAAGTCTAAGCCCTTGGAGGTCAAGACGAGGCCATAGAAACCAGCAATTTTTGATTTAGATCCGCGAATGTATCCCTCATCAATAAGCCAAGTGACGACAGGATCGAAGTTGTTCTCGTCATCAGTTGCAGCGTCACCCCCTTGCCGTGTCTCGGTAACAGGATCCCAAGTGCCCTTGTTTGATTCATCTAAGCCCAGATCCGAAAGAGTCAGACTGCTGGGTGCAGGGAATTGCTCGGCCAGATGCGCAAAGAGTTTCTCGGATATTCTTTCGAATGTATCAAGATTTGTCATTTCAGGTCCTTGGCTGTGATTTGGCTTAGTTACGAATTCAGTTCTATCAGAGCGATAAACGCTTGTGACGATAGCAGATGACGCCTAGCGCTGCGTTCGCGCCTTAACTCCATTTGGATATTCATCCGGCCCATCGCCGGTTTTTTTGTTTCTGGAGCGACACTTATGGCCGAGCCAAGTACCGGCGCCCTCGCAGTGACCGGCGTACTTGCCAGCGTCGGCCTGGGTGCTGCCTTCCCGCAGTTGGACCTGGCCACATTGGTGGGGTCCTTCGGCGGGGCTTTCTTCTACGTCGTCTTCGCCAAGGGCATGAGCACCTGGCGCCGGGTCGGCTACTTGCTGACTGGTTGGATCGGTGGCTATTTCGGTGCTGCCGAATTGATGGGCTGGGCTTGGACAAAGACAGCAGGGTTCAGCGCCTTCGTGTGTGGCGCT
>NZ_QJRK01000021.1:0-19590 GCF_003205245.1 Pseudomonas sp. MB-090624
GGTGACGGGCATGGATGCCCGTCAAGCGCTGAGGCCCCAGGGACGGGGCCTGCAGCGCGTACTCCCGGGAGCATGCCCGTAGCGAGGGAACCCCGGAGCGCAGCGCAGGGGCCGGATGACGGGAGCGGGCGGCTTTGGTTACTTTGGCCAAGACCAAATTAACCCGCCGTAAGGGCGGAAAGGTGACTCGGCGCCGCCTACGCGAACGTATACCTATGCGGTGTAAACGCCCACACCTTTGCAGCGCTTGAAATCTTGAGCGCTGGTTTTGATAGCGCGGAAACTCCAGCTGCGATAGCGACGCATAGTCACCTTTTCGCCCTTACGGCGAGTCACTTTTTGTCAGACGCGACAAAAAGTAACCAAAAAACGCTGCGCTCCCGTCATCCGGCCCCTGCGCTGCGCTCCGGGGTTCCCTCGCTACGGGCATGCTCCCGGGAGTACGCGCTGCAGGCCCCATCCCTGGGGCCTCAGCGCTTGACGGGCATCCATGCCCGTCACCTCCCTCCGCATGCCCTCCGCTCGGCCTCCTGAAGTCGCGAAGATCAAGATCAAGATCAACAGCCAGATCAAAAGCCAGATCAACAGCTGTGCGGGGATTGAAGAAGTGGGCCAGCGCCGCCTGTGCCAGCGGTAGGCGACCTCACTTGGCATGCACTGTGATCGCAACCAGCCGTACAACCACCGGCCTCACCATCAATACACAGACAAACGCCACCGGCATCGCCAACTGATAAGCCTTCAATACATTGCTCAGGTAGTCCGGGGTAACGCCAGCGTTCGCTGCTGTAATAACAAAGCTCATCAATAACGCCATGATCAAAGACATGTAGAACGCGAAAACATAGGGCGTGGCGACGGGGTGCAATTTGCGGCGGCGGCGGGTGGGGGACAGATCGTTCATGCGTACTCCTTGAAGTTAAGTGAAGCCGCAGGCTAGCAACCCTCGCAATGGCAGCAGTAGACCAGCAATACTGAGTTCTTTATAAAGAGATGCTTACGAATCAAGGGCCACTACATGGACCTGCTCAACGCCATCCGTTGCTTCATCAAGGTCGTCGAAGCCGGCAGCATTGCCGCTGGCGCCCGTAACCTCGGCCTCACCCCGGCAGCGGTCAGCCAGAACCTCGCCCGCCTGGAAAGCCACCTGCAGGTGCGCCTGCTTACCCGCACAACCCGTAGCATGTCCCTGACACCCGCAGGCAACCAGTACTACCAACGTGTCAGTCATATCGAGCGTGACCTTGCCGAAGCCGAGCAGGCCATCACCACCCCAGACAGCGAACCCCAAGGCCGACTGTGCATTGCTTCGACCTCGGCGTTCGGTCGCCATGTAGTGGCTCCCCTGATACCCGCCTTCAGCGCCCGCTACCCACTGCTTTCGATAGAATTGGTAACGACCGATCGGCGCGTCAACCATGCCCGTGAAGATGTCGATGTGAGCCTGCGCATCACCCCGCAGTTGGAAGAGCAACTGCTGGCCCGGCACATCGCCCGTATCCCGTTCATTTGCTGCGCCTCACCCGGCTACTTGCAAAGCGCCGGCCTACCAAGCACGCCTGAGGCCCTGCGCGATCACCGGTGCCTGGTGTTCCGCTACCCGGTGGACGGCCGCCTGCTACGTTGGGGGTTCATGCGTGACGGGCTGCGCTTCGAGCCGGTGTTCGGCAACGTGCTCATCAGTGACGACATCGATGCGCTGACCCACATGGCCGTGCACGATGGTGGCATCACCCGCCTGGCCGAATTCATCGTGCGGCCCCATCTGGCTTCAGGTGCGCTGGTGCCGTTGTTTGAATACAGCGACAACGGCCAGGCATACGCCCAGACCGAGCCGATGGACATCTACCTGTGCCTGGCAGACCGCTTTGCCATGACGCCTGCTGTGCGCGTGTTCACGGCGTACCTGCGTGAACACCTGGCTGACACCTGGCAGGTCCAGAAGTGAAAAACCGCCACGAGGGTAATGCCAGTCAGTTAAGTAGTTTGGGGCCGCTTTGCGACCCTTCGCGGGCACGCCCGCTCCCACAGGGAATCGCGCTTTCTTGAGTTCAGCGCCAAACCTGTGGGAGCGGGCGTGCCCGCGAAGGGCTGCAAAGCAGCCCCACTAACGCTTAACTGACAGGCATCAACCGCGAGGGCGGTTTTTTTCAGGCAGCGCGTACCGTCAGAAACGATAGGTAAGCGACGCACCGACACCGCGCTGTTCTCGTACTTGGCCTGGTAGCTGCCCTTGGGTGCGCTGACCTGGTTGACCTTGGTGTCTTCTTCCCAAAGGTAGGAATACGCCACGTCAATGGTCATGTCATCATTCGGGCTCCAGCCTGCGCCCAGGCTGAACACCTTGCGATCACCTGGATGCGCGGCGAACGGTCGTGGTTGTTGGTTGGCAGACCGCTTTGCCATGACGCCTGCTGTGCGCGTGTTCACGGCGTACCTGCGTGAACACCTGGCTGACACCTGGCAGGTCCAGACGTGAAAAACCGCCACGAGGGTAATGCCAGTCAGTTAAGTAATTTGGGGCCGCTTTGCGACCCTTCGCGGGCACGCCCGCTCCCACAGGGAATCGCGGTTTCTTGAGTTCAGCGCCAAACCTGTGGGAGCGGGCGTGCCCGCGAAGGGCTGCAAAGCAGCCCCACTAACGCTTAACTGACAGGCATCAACCGCGAGGGCGGTTTTTCAGGTAGCGCGTAGCGTCAGAAACGATAGGTAAGCGACGCACCGACACCGTGCGCGCTGTTCTCGTACTTGGCCTGGTAGCTGCCCTTGGTTGCGCTGACCTGGTTGACCTTGGTGTCTTCTTCCCAAAGGTAGGAATACGCCACGTCAATAGTCATGTCGTCATTCGGGCTCCAGCCTGCGCCCAGGCTGAACACCTTGCGATCACCTGTTGGGATGCGCGGCGAACGGTCGTGGTTGTTGGTTGGCGACTGGTCAACGGTAAAGCCGGTACGCAGTACCCACTCCTTGTTGACCTTGTACGATGCACCAATGGCGTGTGCCCAGGTGTCATGCCAGTTCTGCTCTTCGGTGATGGTCTGGAATGCCGAACCTGCCAGTGGCGCAGGCACATCGTTCTGCACGGTGATGTTTTCCAGGCGGCTCCAGCGGGTCCAGGTGCTGCCCGCGTAGAGGGTCCACTGGTCATCGAGTTCGTGAGTAACCGAAAGGTCGACCGATTCCGGCGTCTTGATCTTCAGGCTGGCATCGAACTTGTTGCCGTTGAACGGCCCGATCAGCGGGGTGCTGACGCGGGTCTTGCCTTCCAGCTTGTAGTCGACCATCGAGTGGTAGGTCAGGCCGACGCGGGTGCGGTCGGTGGCCTGCACCATAAGGCCGATGTTGTAACCAACGGCAGTATCGTCACCCTTGATTTTCACTTCACCATCGTTGCGGCCCGGGGTGAATGGGTTGATCAGGCTGGAGCCCAATTCACCCTTGATGCGGTTGATGGTTGGACCAAAACCGATCGAGACCTTGTCGTTGAAGGCGTAGCTGACGGTAGGCTGGAAGGTGACGACCTCGACGTGGCTCTTTTTGCCCCAGTAGCGCGCAGCATCATCGCTGCCGTAGTCGGTTACCAGGCCGAACGGCACGTAGACACCGAAGCCGACGCTCCAGTGGTCGTCGATAGGTTTGACGTAGTAGCCCATGGGCACGCCAACGACCGGCACCATGTCACCATCGGTTTCCCCCCCGAGGTTGCTGCCTGGCCCGGAAATGTCGGTTTTGGCGATGACGGCTGCGCCGCCCACGGTGAACTGTTCACGTTTGAGGCGGGACATGCCGGCCGGGTTGCCAAACACGGTGCTGGCATCTTCGGCAGAAGAAGAACGTCCCGCGAAACCTGTCCCCATGCTGCTGATGCTCTGTTCGTTCAATGCAAAGCCGCTGGCGAGCAGTTGGCTGGATGCAAGAGCAACGGCTACGCCGAGGGAGGTTTTGAGCATTACTTTTTTCATTATTAGAAAACTCCTTGGGATCTCCGGGGCGAAAAGCTACCAACAAATGACGCGCCGCGCTATAGCCTGAATCGCAGGAGTTAGAGCGGTTTTGTAGGACAATCCGACCAAAATTCCTTTTTTTCCGGCTTTGATGTAGGACGCTTCTCAAGATGCCTGGGGCAATCTTTGATCCACGCAGGTGTGCCAAGCATGAGTGAAGTCGCGCAAGCGGCCTTGGGGGTAGAAAATCTGACGCCATATGCGCGCCAGTGCCAGTAAATCGTCAGCGGCGGGCAAGGGCATGGCGTGCTCTTCGACGAGCATCCAGGCAATGGCCGTGGAGTATCGCAGGTTGACCGTAAGCTCGAGGTGCGGGCCGCCCAGAAAGGCATGCTGGCTCGCCAGGCCCCGGACCAGGCTGGCCAGATCGGGATCACGGGCCAGGTAGTTGTCCCACAGCGCTTGGTGGCGGTGTTCGCCTATGCGGTAGAGGCCGTGCCCGCGTCGGTCGTGCAAGGCAGCCCCGAGTGCCGACTGGCTGGCGGCAATGCCCAGTAACAAGGCTTCAGCGCTGGCGCAGTGACGGTTCAGGTAAACCAGGGTGGGCCGTATCACATACTGACACAATTCATTCGCCGCAATACCCATGATGCCCTCGAACAGTAAAAGGCCGGACGGGCGCTGGAGCTTGGCAGCTGGTGAAGGAGTCAGGCCCGCCGGAAGCGGCAAGTACCGCTCGAGTTGAAGTGTAGTGTGATAATCGTGGTGTAAAGAGCTGTTTTTAAATCGATTGCTGCCTGACGTTGCGGGGTATATGCCCTAAGGCAATTACGCCGTGAACGTTCAGGCAGGTAGACGATGGCATGATTCAGCGCATGAATACTGCAGTATTCGCCGCTCACGCGGTGAGCGACTGGCGAGTCCTTGCAATGACTGCCTGCAAGGGTTCATTGCGGCTGTACTGTTCAGGGTACAGGCGCTCGGTGTGGCAGGCGACGCCGTGTTCGTCTACCAGGGTAAAGCTGAAGCTGCCTTTGCGTGGGGCAACGATAAGGCACTTCAAAGGCGAGAAGGCCTGGGAAAGGGTGCCAATGGCAGCCTGAATCTGATGATGGGTTTGCATATTGTTGGATGTTCCTGCTTTAAACACGGGGAGTATGATCCGTGCATGATAGAAACGTTCCAGTGACGCCATTATTAAGGGACGAGCGAACCTGACTGGAACAGGGCAGCCAGAGGGGGCGCAATCAAATGTGGGCGCTTGGGCTGACTGGTAGGTACTTCAGAAGGCAGGCAGCACGCCGAGGCCAAGGTTCGCGGCCATCGGGGTGGGATCCTGATCAATCTGTCGGGTGATTCGTGCCTGACCAGCCTGTGGCTGGCGAGTGAATCATCGAATGGGCCGTCCTGATTTCAGCAGGGCCGCACTTGGGAGGTGGGCGACTGCAAGGACATTGGGCCAGAATTGACTTTCAGCTTGGTACTAACGAGGCGGACTGTACAGTGAATGAGTGCGCTTGGCAAGCACCGCGTCAGTATTGGGTAGCCGAGTAGTATGGCCTGAATTTGCCAGGCTGGGAAGAGGGTGCAAATGGCCCGTATCGCCACGGATGTGCCCATTGCGTGCATTCAAAAGAGGGCTCACGGTGCATTTGTTCACATTCGGTGCAGGGCTTGTAACAGCACCGCAACAACCCCTGCCGACTTCGCCAATGCCTTGACTGCGTGGTTAAGTCAATGAAAAAAAACACTATTTTCAGCTGGTGAAAAAATCGTCAGTTTGACTGAAGCCCACAGTTTACGGGGGTTTGCGGGGTGTGTCATAGGGTTGTCCACCGAGTTATCCACAGGAACTGTGGATTGTCCCCGGCACTTGCTCTAGCACGGGCGTATCAGCTACGCGCCAAGCTGTCCGACAATCGCTAAGCCTGAATGACTAGCCCAGCCATTCGCCGGCGAACGTCAAGAAAAGATCATTTAAAATTTTTTTCATTGTTCCGGATTCGACAGGCCATGGCGAAAAAAAAAGCGTACAGTGGCGCGCCTTTCGCATTGCCTGACGTGTTGCCATGAAGTTCCGCAGTAAACACCTCGCCACCTCCGCCGCCCCTACACCACCCCCTGACGCCAAGCGGTTCAGCTTGAAAGTGGCCTTGTGGCTGCTCGATAGCCCGCGCCTCGGTGACAAGCCCCAGGTCAAGCATCTGGCGGGCCGCCTGCTGAAGCAGCCGGCCCGCCAGGGTGTGGTGGTGGCGCAAAGCCGGCTTGGGCAAATGCTGTGCCGGGATTGCGGCAATGCCCGTGACCGGCGCATTGGCCATGAGTTACTGCGCCAGGCAGCGCGGGCCGGGGACCGGCGGGCGCAGCTGGAATACGCGCGGTTGTGCCAGCACAACGCGCCGGCGCAGGCGCGTTACTGGCTGGAGCTTGCGGCGGGGCAAGGTTCGCAGGAAGCGCAGCGGCTGCTGGGGCAGTGGTTTGCGGGTTGAAGGCTGATAAGCTGCAGCCAATTTGCACAGCGCGTTCGGGGTAAGCATGACAGTGGATCTGGCCAGCATTCTGCTCGGCGTGGTGGCAGGGGCTTTGCCCTGCCTGGGGTGGATCATGCAGCTCCAGCGCCGTCAGGGGGCACGGCAGGGCGAGCAGGCATTGCTGGAGGAGCGCCTCAACGCCGCCCAGTTGGCCCAGGCCGGGCTGCAAGCGCAGCTGGATGCCAGCCGCGACGAAATCAGCGACCTCAGCGAAGCCAATACCCTCAAGCAGAGCCAGCTGGCCGCCCAGGGCCGTGAGCTGGAGTTGCTGCAGATCGACCGCGACAACGCCCGCGACGCCGCCCATGCCTGGCACCTCGAACGCGCCAACCGCGAAGCCGAACTGCGCCGCCTGGAGGCGCAGAGCGCACGCCTGGAGGCTGAACTGCGCGAACAGCAGGAAAGCCACCAGCAACGCCTCGAAGACCTGCAAGAAGCCCGTGACACCCTGCGTGCCCAGTTCGCCGAAATGGCCACCAAGATCTTCGACGAGCGTGAGCAGCGCTTTGCCCAGACCAGCCAGCAGCACCTTGGCCAGTTGCTCGACCCCCTCAAGGAACGCATCCAGTCGTTCGAAAAACGCGTCGAGGAGAGCTACCAGCAGGAAGCCCGGGAGCGCTTCTCGCTGGGCAAGGAGCTGGAGCGCCTGCAACAGCTCAACCTGCGCCTGTCCGACGAAGCTACCAACCTGACCCAGGCACTGAAGGGCCAGAAAACCCAGGGCAACTGGGGCGAGTTGATTCTTGAGCGGGTACTGGAGCATGCCGGCCTGGAGAAGGGCCGCGAGTACCAGACCCAGGTCAGCCTGAAGAGCGCCGATGGCGAGCGCTTCCAGCCCGATGTGCTGATCATGCTGCCGGGCGACAAGCAGGTGGTGGTGGACGCCAAGGTCAGCCTCACGGCCTACCAGCAGTTCGTTTCCAGCAATGACGAGGCCGCGCTCAAGCAGCATGTGCAATCGCTGCGCAGCCATGTCAAAGGCTTGTCGAGCAAGGATTACAACCGCCTCGAAGGCCTGCACAGCCTCGACTTCGTGTTGCTGTTCGTGCCCATCGAGGCGGCCTTCTCGGCGGCCCTGCAGGCGGAGCCGAACCTGTTCCAAGAAGCCTTCGACCGGCAGATCGTGATCGTCAGCCCCACGACCTTGCTGGCGACGTTGCGGGTGATCGACAGCCTCTGGAAGCAGGAACGCCAAGGTCAGAACGCCCGGGAGATCGCCGAGCGGGCCGGCTGGCTATACGACAAGTTCGTCCTGTTCATCCAGGACCTGGACGAGCTGGGCAGTCGCCTGCAACAGGTGGACAAAGCCTATGCTGCGGCGCGCAACAAGTTGTGCGAGGGGCGCGGTAACCTGGTAAGCCGCAGCGAGCAATTGAAGTTGCTCGGCGCCCGCGCCAGCAAAAGCCTGCCGCCCGACTTGCTGGAGCGGGCGCTGGCCGACGCGGCGCTGGCCGATCAAGCGCTTACTGAACCAGGCTCAGATGGCGATTGAGCATGGCGCGCAGGGCCGCAGGCTTGACCGGCTTGGCCAGGTAGTCGAGGCCGGACGCATGCACCAGGGCAATGGTTTCCTTGCTGCCGTCGGCACTGATCACCACACCCGGTACGGGTTCACCCAACCGCGCACGTAGCCAGCCCATCAGCCCGGTGCCGGTCTCGCCGTCGTCCAGGTGGTAGTCCACCAGCGCCAGGTGCGGGCGCAGGCCGTGGTCCAGCAAGGCGGCGCATTCGGCCTGGTTACGCGCAGTAGACACCTGGCAACCCCAACGGCTGAGCAGGCTGTTCATGCCGATCAGGATGCTGTCTTCATTGTCTACGCACAGTACCTGCAAGCCTGCCAGCGGCTGGCTCGCCTGCTCCAGCGGGGCGGGCTGTGCCGGCGCGGCCTGGCGGGCGATGGGCACACTGACCCGAAACACCGTACCTTTGCCTGGCCATGAACGCACTTCCAGTGGGTGGCCGAGCACCCGGCACAGGCCGTCGGCGATCGCCAGGCCCAGGCCCAGGCCCTTTTCGGCACGGGTCTGGTGGCTGTCCAGGCGCTTGAACTCCTGGAAGATCACCTGCAGCTTGTCGTCGGCGATGCCTGGGCCGCGGTCCCAGACTTCCAGCCACAGCCGCCCGCCCTGGCGCCGTGCCCCCAGCAGAATCGGGCTTTTGCCATAGCGCAGGGCGTTGGTAAGAAAGTTCTGCAGCACCCGGCGCAGCAGTTTCATGTCACTGTCCACCCGCAGGCGGCTGCCGCGCAGGCGGAACTCCAGGCCTTTCTCGGCAGCCAGCAGCTTGAACTCGGCGCCGAGGGTGTCGAACAGTTCGGTAAGGGCGAAGGGCTTGGCGTCTGGGGTTATCTTGCCGTTTTCCAGGCGCGAGATGTCCAGCAGGTCGCTGATCAGCTCCTCTGCCGAGCGCAGCGAGCTGTCCATGTGCTGCACCAACTGCCGGGCTTCTTCATTCATGCCTTCGGCCTGCTGCGACAAGGCGGCGGAAAACAGCCGCGCAGCGTTCAACGGTTGCATCAGGTCATGGCTGACTGCAGCCAGGAAGCGGGTCTTGGACTTGCTGACCGCTTCGGCCTGGCTCTTGGCTTCGGATAAGGCCTGGTTCAGTTGCGACAGTTCATGGGTGCGCTCGGCCACCCGTTGCTCCAGGCCTTCGTTGGCATCGCGCAGTGCCTGTTCGGCCTCGCGGAACGGCGTGATGTCGGTGAAACTCATGACGAACCCGCCCCCGGGCATCGGGTTGCCGATCAACTCGATTACCCGGCCATTGGGGAACAGCCGCTCGGAGGAGTGCGCGCGGCCCTGGCGCATCCAGTGCAGGCGGCGCGCCACGTGCACCTGTGCTTCGCCGGGGCCGCACAACCCGCGCTCGGCGTTGTAACGGATGATGTCGGCAATCGGCCGGCCGACGCTGATCAGCCCCTCCGGGTAGTTGAACAGCTCCAGGTAACGGCGGTTCCAGGCCACCAGGTGCAGGTTCTGGTCGACCACGCTGATGCCCTGGTTGATGTTCTCGATGGCGCCCTGCAGCAGGGCGCGGTTGAACTGCAGGACTTCGCTGGCTTCATCGGCGATGCGCACCACGTCTTCCAGCTGCATGTCGCGGCCTTCGATGGCCGCCTTGACCACCGCGCGGGTCGACGAGGTGCCCAGCACGCCGGCCAGCAGCCGTTCGGTGTGTTCGATCCAGTCGCCGTCCGCGTTCTGGTTGGGGTTGAAGCCCTTGCCCTGGCGGTAGGCAAAGCGGATGAAGCTCTGCCGGGCGCGCTCTTCGCCGACAAAGCGCGATGCCAGGGTCAACAGGTCGTCGATCTGTACCGCCAGCAGTGGCTTGCTGCTGGGCCGGGCGCTGGTCTGCTGGCCAATGAAGCGGCCAGCCTGCCAATGTTCGGACACCCGCGTGCGCGACAGCAGCGACACCCAGGCGAACAGGGTGAAGTTGCCCGCCAGCGACAACACCACGCCTTGGGTCAGGGGGCTGATCGGCAGGTTCAGCGGGTTGCCGTGTAGCCAAGCCAGCCCTGGGAACACCTGCAGGGGCCAGCCCACACTGTGCGCGGCAATCGGCAACACCAAGGTGTAGAACCACAGGAAGATACCGGCAGCCAGGCCGGCAAACACGCCGCGGCGGTTGGCCTGCTTCCAGTACAGCGCGCCGAGCATGGCCGGGGTCAATTGGGTCACGGCGGCAAACGCGATCTGGCCGATGGTTGCCAGGCTGGCGGTCGAGCCCAGCAGGCGATAGCTGACATAGGCCAGCAGCAGGATCACCACGATGGTCACCCGGCGCACCGAGAGCATCCAGTGACGAAACGCTTCGAACGGCCGTTCGGCATTGTTGCGGCGTAGCAGCCAGGGCAGCAGCATGTCGTTGGAGACCATGGTCGACAGTGCCACGGCCTCGACGATGACCATGCCGGTGGCTGCCGAGGCGCCGCCGATGAACGCCAGCAGGGCCAGGCTCGGGTGGGCCTCGGCCAGCGGCAGGCTGATCACGAACGAGTCGGAGATCACGGCCCCTGGCAGCAGCATTTGCCCGGCCAGGGCAATCGGCACCACGAACAGGGCAGCCAGCCCCAGGTACAGGGGGAACACCCAGCGGGCCAGGCGCAGGTCTTGTGGTTCGATGTTCTCCACCACGGTGACGTGGAACTGGCGTGGCAGGCAGATGATCGCCATCATCGCCACGGCGGTCTGCACCACCATGGAAGGCCAGTTGATGGTCTCCTGCCAGTAATCCTGCAACTGAATCGACTGGCGTGCCTGGCTGAACAGGTCGCCGAAGCCGTCATACAGGTTGAACACCACGAAGATGCCCACGGCCAGGAAGGCCAGCAGCTTGATCAGCGATTCGAAGGCAATGGCCAGTACCATGCCACGGTGGTGTTCGGTCACGTCCAGGCTGCGCGTGCCGAACACGATGGCGAACAGCGCCAATACCAGCGACACCACCAGCGCGGTGTCCTGGACGCGTGTGCCGGTGGCGTCGGCACTGGCGCCGATCAGCAAGTTCACGCCCAGCACGATGCCCTTGAGCTGCAGGGCGATGTAGGGCAGCACGCCAACCAGGCAGATCAGCGCCACCACCACCGCCAGGGTCTGCGACTTGCCATAGCGTGCGGCGATGAAGTCGGCGATCGAGGTGATGTTCTGCTGCTTGCTGATCAGCACCATCTTCTGCAACACCCAAGGCGCAAAAATCAGCAGCAGTACCGGGCCCAGGTAGATCGGCAAGAACGCCCACAGTTGTTCGGCGGCCTGGCCAACGGCGCCGAAGAAGGTCCAGCTGGTGCAGTACACGGCCAGCGACAGGCTGTACACCCAGGCACGCAGCTTGGGCGGCAACGGCGTGCTGCGGCGGTCGCCATAGAAGGCGATGGCGAACATGATGGCCATATAGGCCAGGGCGACCACGGCGATCAGCCCGCTGGACAACGACATGAAAACTCCGAAGCAATAAGATAACGCGGTCCCGATCTACCAGTCTGGCACGCTGGTGGCGCTTCGTCAGCGCCGACGATGGTCGCAGTGGCGCGTGGTCGCAGGGCCCGGCTTCGCTGACCGGTAGCGGCCCTGTCGCCAGCAAGGTAGCTGACGCCTCAGAACCGCGACAGGCGGAGGATTGACAGCCCGGCATACGCGGGGAATACTGCCTCCAGAATTCATATATATGTTTATATAACAACAAGAGAGCGAGACCCATGCACCCACTGTCCGGTGATGCTCGACTGCCCCGTTACCAACAACTGCGCGACCACTTGCTCGAGCAGATTGCCAACAACCGCTGGCGCCCAGGCGAAGCGATCCCGACTGAGGCTGCCTTGGCCACCGAATTCGACATGTCAGTCGGCACCGTGCGCAAAGCCGTGGACGTACTGGTGGCTGAAGGCGTGCTGGAGCGTCAGCAGGGGCGCGGTACCTTCGTACGCCGCCCGCAATTCCAGTCTTCGCTGTTCCGGTTCTTCCGCTTTGAAGCCGCCAATGGCCAGCGCGCGGTGCCTGAAAGCCGCATTCTTGCCATCGAGCCGATGACCGCGCCTTCGGCGGTCGCCGAAGCACTGGGCCTGGCGGTTCACAGTGAGGTGATCCGAATTGTCCGTACGCGCCTGCTCGGCGCCCAGCCGGTACTGGCCGAAGAAATCTGGTTGCCGCGCCAGACGTTCCAGCCGTTGCTGGAGGTCGACCTGAACAGCGAGGGGCCGCTGCTGTACCCCCTCTACGAAGCACTGTGCGGCCAGGTGGTCGCCTACGCCGAAGAAACCCTCACCGCCGAAGCGGTTGACGCGGCGCATGGCCGTTTGCTGCAACTGCCGGCCGGCAGCCCGGTGGTGGTGATCGAGCGCCTGGCCCGTGACTACGCCGGCAAGCCGCTGGAATGGCGCCGCTCACGCGGCCATGCGCAGCACTTCCGCTACCGCATCGACATTCGCTAAGCCGGCGGCTGCACCCCGTTTCCCTCTGCGCCGTGCACACGCGGCGCGGTGGCTTCGCTTGCCTGGCGGTCACAGGCACACACTAGAAGGATAACAATCATGTTCAGTTGGTATCGCCAGATCACCTCGCGGGAACGCAAGACATTCTGGGCCTGTTTCGGCGGCTGGTCGCTCGATGCGCTGGAAGTGCAGATGTTCGGCCTGGCCATCCCGGCGCTGATCGCCGCGTTCTCCCTGAGCAAAGGTGATGCCGGCCTGATCAGTGGCCTGACCCTGGTGACTTCGGCCATCGGCGGCTGGCTGGGTGGCACCTTGTCCGACCGCTACGGCCGCGTGCGGACCCTGCAGTGGATGATCCTCTGGTTCTCGTGCTTCACCTTCCTCTCGGCGTTCGTCACCGGTTTTTACCCCTTGCTGTTGGTCAAGGCCATGCAAGGCTTCGGTATCGGCGGCGAGTGGGCTGCCGGCGCCGTGCTGATGGCCGAAACCATCAACCCGAAATACCGCGGCAAGGTCATGGGCACGGTGCAGAGCGCCTGGGCCGTGGGCTGGGGCCTGGCCGTGGCACTGTTCATGCTGATCTACTCGCTGGTGCCGCAGGAATTTGCCTGGCGGGTGATGTTCTTCGTCGGCCTGTTGCCGTCGTTGCTGATCCTTTGGGTACGCCGCAACGTGCCCGAGCCGGACAGCTTCCAGCGCCTGCACACCGCCAATGCCATCCCTGCCAGCTTCCTGCACTCCATGGCCGGCATCTTCCGCCCGCAGCTGTTGCGCGTGACCTTGCTGGGCGGCCTGCTTGGCCTGGGCGCCCATGGTGGGTACCACGCGGTGATGACCTGGCTGCCGACCTTCCTCAAAACCGAGCGCAACCTGTCGGTGCTGAACTCCGGTGGTTACCTGGCGGTGATCATCCTGGCCTTCTGGTGCGGTTGCGTGGTCAGCGGCCTGCTGATCGACCGCATCGGCCGGCGCAAGAATATTCTGCTGTTCGCCCTGTGCTGCGTGCTGACCGTACAAGCCTATGTGTTCTTCCCGCTGACCAACACGCAGATGCTGTTCCTCGGCTTCCCGCTGGGCTTTTTCGCCGCCGGTATCCCGGCCAGTCTGGGGGCGTTTTTCAATGAACTGTACCCGGCCGAGGTGCGCGGTGCCGGGGTGGGCTTCTGCTACAACTTCGGCCGCGTACTGTCGGCAGTGTTCCCGTTCCTGGTCGGCCACATGAGCGAGTCGATGTCCTTGGGCAGCGCCATTGGTATCGACGCTGGCATCGCCTATGGCGTGGCGGTGATCGCCGCCTTGTGCTTGCCGGAGACCCGCGGGCGCACCCTCGAAAATGCCACGGCGCCGCACACCGCCGGGGCAGTTGCCAAATAACCTGACTTTTCTGTATGAGAGCCATGCCCGACGTACCTCCTTTACACCTGAGCGCGATCGACAGCCACGCCCACGTTTTCAGCCGTGGGCTGGCGCTGGTCAGTGAGCGGCGCTATGCCCCTGATTACGATGCGCCGCTGGGCGACTACCTGGGCCAGCTGCTGGCCCATGGTTTCAGCCATGGCGTGCTGGTGCAGCCGAGTTTCCTCGGCACCGACAACCGCTACCTGCTCAGCGCCCTGCAGGCGGTGCCGCAGCAACTGCGCGGGGTGGTGATGCTGGCGCCCGATGTCGCGCCACACACCCTTGCCGACATGGCCCGGTCAGGCGTGCGTGGTGTGCGCCTGAACCTGATGGGTCAGACCCTGCCGGACCTGGCCAGTGGCCGCTGGCGACCGCTGCTCGAACGCATTGGCGAACAAGGCTGGCACCTGGAACTGCACCGGCAGGTGGCGGACATACCGGCACTGGTCCGCGCGCTGCAGCCCTATGGCCTGAACATCGTCATCGACCATTTCGGCCGCCCCGATGCCCGCCGTGGGCTGGGCCAGCCCGGGTTCGCCGAACTGTTGACCCTGGGCGGGCAGGGCAAGGTTTGGGTGAAGGTGTCGGGGATCTACCGGCTGGCGGGGACGCCGGACGAGAATCTGGCCTTCGCGCGCTCGGCACTGTGCGCGCTGGAAGCGCACTACGGCGCCGAGCGCTTGATGTGGGGCAGTGATTGGCCGCATACCCAGCATGAGTCGACGATCAGCTTTGCCACTGCAGTGCAGCAGTTCGAGGCCTTGGGTTGCTCGGCCCAACTGCGCCAGGCCCTGCTGGTGGATACCGCGCGGGCTTTGTTCGGTTTCGAATGAGCGCCTGCCGGGCGCGATCGACCCGCTGAGCGTGGCGGGTTCTGACCCTACGCTTGCCAGCCGCTGCATTTCCCATGCAGATTGTGGCCTGGTGCGCCCGGCGCGCCTCCAATTGAAAAGCCATCAGGACCAAGGACGATGAGTCATTCCTCGCAATTCACCTTGCTCGGCAAGCGGCGCTTCCTGCCGTTTTTCATCACTCAGTCGCTGGGTGCCTTCAACGACAACCTGTTCAAGCAGTCGCTGATCCTGGCGATCCTGTTCAAGCTCAGCCTGGGCGAGGGTGACCGGTCGATCTGGGTCAACCTGTGTGCCTTGCTGTTCATTCTGCCGTTTTTCCTGTTTTCGGCGTTGGGTGGGCAGTTTGGCGAAAAGTTTGCCAAGGACGCGCTGATCCGCGCCATCAAGCTGGCCGAGATCGCCATCATGGCGGTCGGCGCGCTGGGCTTCATCACCAACCACCTGGCGCTGATGCTGGTGGCGCTGTTCGGCATGGGCACGCATTCGGCGCTGTTCGGCCCGGTGAAGTATTCCATCCTGCCCCAGGCCCTGCGTGAAGAAGAGCTGGTCGGTGGCAACGGGCTGGTCGAAACCGGCACCTTCCTTGCCATCCTGGCAGGCACCATCGGCGCCGGGGTGATGATGTCGGCCGACAGCTACGCCACCGTGGTGGCCGGGGGTGTGGTCGGCACTGCGGTGCTGGGCTACCTGGCCAGCCGCTGGATCCCGCGGGCAGCCGCGGCCTCGCCGAACATGCCGCTGGACTGGAATATCTTCAAGCAATCCTGGGTGATCCTGCGCATGGGCCTGGGCCAGCCGCCGGCAGTGTCGCGCTCGATCGTCGGCAACTCGTGGTTCTGGTTTGTCGGTGCCATCTACCTTACGCAGATTCCGGCCTACGCCAAGGACTGGCTGCACGGTGACGGCACCGTGGTAACGCTGGTGCTGACGCTGTTCTCGGTGGGCATCGCGCTGGGCTCGCTGCTGTGCGAACGGCTCAGCGGGCGCAAGGTGGAAATCGGCCTGGTGCCATTCGGCTCATTCGGCCTGACCTTGTTCGGGCTGCTGTGGTGGTGGCACTCTGGCGATGTGCCAGCGGCCGCTGCGCCGCATGACTGGCTGGCGCTGCTGGGCATGAGCCAGGCCTGGTGGATCCTGCTGTCGATCATGGGCCTGGGGGTGTTCGGCGGCTTCTACATCGTGCCGCTGTATGCCTTGATCCAGGCCCGCACCGGCGAAGACCAGCGCGCCCGGGTAATCGCGGCCAACAACATCCTCAATGCCCTGTTCATGGTGGTGTCGGCACTGCTCACCATCCTCCTGCTGGGCCTGGCCAAGCTGAGCATCCCCCAGCTGTTCCTGGTGGTGTCGCTGCTCAATATCGCGGTCAACGCCTACATTTTCAGGATCGTGCCCGAGTTCACCATGCGCTTCTTGATCTGGCTGCTCAGCCATTCGATGTACCGCGTGCAGCACCGTGACCTGCAGCGCATTCCCGACCAGGGTGCGGCGTTGCTGGTGTGCAACCATGTCTCGTTCGTCGACGCGCTGCTGTTGGGTGGGGCGATCCGCCGGCCGATCCGCTTTGTCATGTACTACAAGATCTACAACCTGCCGGTGCTCAACTTTGTCTTCCGTACCGCAGGGGCCATCCCGATTGCCGGGCGCAATGAAGACCAGGCCACGTACGAGCGGGCCTTCGCACGCATTGCCGCGTACCTGGCCGACGGCGAACTGGTGTGCATCTTCCCGGAGGGCAAACTGACCGGTGATGGTGAAATCGATGTGTTCAAGGGGGGCGTCAAGCGCATCCTCGAAGAAACCCCGGTGCCGGTGATTCCGCTGGCCTTGCAGGGCTTGTGGGGCAGTTTCTTCAGCCGCGACCCACGCAAAGGCTTCTTCAAGCGGTTGTGGTCGCGGGTGACCATCGTGGCCGGTGCCGCCATCCCGGTGGAGGCGGCGCAGCCAGAAGCCCTGCGTGAGCAGGTCAGCCGCTTGCGCGGCAACCTGCGCTAGGGGAGGGGATCAGCTGGCGCTGACCTTCAGGCCGACCAGGCCGGTGATGATCAGCGCCACGCTAACCAGGCGTACCAGGGCCATGGATTCGCCGAACAGGATAATGCCGGCGATCACCGTGCCCACGGCCCCCACCCCGGTCCAGATGGCGTAGGCAGTGCCCAGCGGCAACTCCTTCATGGCCAGGCCCAGAAGGCCGAGGCTGATAGCCATGGCGGCAACGGTGAGTACGGTAGGCAGTGGCTTGCTGAAGCCGTTGGTGTATTTGAGGCCTACGGCCCAGCCGACCTCGAACAGGCCGGCGAAGAACAGGATGATCCAGGACATGGTGCTTCTCCATCGTGGTGAATGATGGGGCCGTCCCCGGAATGATCACGCGGTGCGTCGTGAGGCCGTCCTCACAGTGAGCACTATAGTGCATACCTGCAGGTTTCAGGGCAAGCCTGGCGTCACCCTCGATGCCTGGCCTGTTCTACCCCTTCAGTCTGCTCCCCGGGCTCACCCATGCGCCGGAACCAGGTCGACAGCAGAGCCCCGGAAATATTGTGCCAAACGCTGAACAATGCACTGGGCACCGCTGCCAGGGGCGAAAAATGCGCCGCTGCCAATGCCGCCCCCAGCCCCGAGTTCTGCATGCCCACCTCCAGCGCCAGTGACTTGCGCTGGGCCAGTGGCAGTTTGCACAGCCTGCCGGTCAGGTACCCCAACAAGTAGCCAAAGCTGTTGTGCAGCACTACCACTGCCATGATCAGCAGCCCCGATTCGGCAATTTTTGCCTGGCTGGCCGCCACCACTGCACACACGATCATCACGATGCTCACCACCGACACCAGCGGTAGCACTTGCACTGCCGCCTGCACGCGAGCACCGAGCAAACGCTGGGCGATGACGCCAAGCACGATCGGCAGCATCACCAGTTGCAGGATCGACCAGAACATGTCCATGAAGGACACCGGCAGCCACGCCGAGGCCAGGAACCAGATCAGGGCAGGGGTCAGCAGTGGTGCCAGCAGGGTCGTGACAGCAGCAATTGCCACGGCCAGGGCCAGGTCGCCCCGAGACAGCCAGACCATCACGTTGGAGGCCGTGCCACTGGGGCAACAGCCAACCAGGATCACACCCACGGCAATTTCCGGCGGCAATTGGAACAGCTGGCACAGCAGCCAGGCCATGCCCGGCATGATCACGAAGTGCGCAACCACCCCCAGCATCACCCGCCAGGGCTGGCGGGCGAGGGCGGCGAAGTCGTCGAGCTTGAGGGTGAGGCCCATACCGAACATCACCAGCCCCAGCAGCGGCACGATGGCTACCTTCAAGGCGATGAACCATTGCGGTTGCAGGAAAGCCAGCAGGGCGAACACCAGCACCCACAGGGCGAAGGTGTTGCCGACAAAGCGGCTGAGGGCGGCGAGGGCACGCATGGGGCAATTCCTTTTCTATTTATGGCTTCAGGCATTTCACTGGCTTCTTCGCGGGCTTGCCCGCTCCCACAGGTACATCACAGTATTCAGGCCCTGTGTTGTACCTGTGGGAGCGGGCAAGCCCGCGAAGAGGCCAGCACTGTCCCGGGATTTCTCCCAAGCCAGCACCGGCATTACGAACAGCATCAGACCCCCTGCGGAATCTCCTCGCCACCCAGGGCCTCGAACAGCACCGGCAAGAATTCGGCAAAGGTCATCATCATCAGCTGGAAGCTGGCGTCGAACTGCTGGGCCGCCTCATCGCCACCGTCCTGTTCGGCCTGCTCCTGCAGCAGCTCTTCGAACTTCAGGCGCTTGATGACCATCTTGTCGTCGAGGATGAACGACAGCTTGTCCTGCCAGGCCAGGGCCAGTTGGGTAACCACCTTGCCGGTGCTCAGGTGCAGCTGGATTTCTTCGCCGGTCAGGTCCTGGCGTTTGCAGCGCACGATGCCACCGTCTTCGGCGGTGTCGCGCAGTTCGCACTCGTCCAGCACGTAGAAGCCTTCAGCAGCCTGTTGCGACTTGACCCAGTCGGTCATGGTGGCAACCGGTGCGATTTTTACCGTGGCTGGGCGCACTGGCAGCGAGCCCATCACTTCACGCAGGGTCGACAGCAGGTCTTCGGCACGCTTGGCGCTGGCCGAGTTGACCAGGATCACACCCTGACGCGGGGCAATGGCAGCGAAAATCATCGAGCGGCGGATGAACGCGCGCGGCAGGAAGGCCTGGATGATCTCATCCTTGATCTGGTCGCGTTCTTTCTTGTAGACCTTGCGCATCTGCTCGGTCTCGATCTCTTCGACCTTTTCCTTCACGGCGTCATTGACCACGCTGCTTGGCAGGATGCGTTCTTCCTTGCGTGCGGCAATCAGCAGGTACTCGCCGCTGACATGCACCAAGGGCGCGTCTTCGCCTTTGCCGAACGGTGCGATGAAACCATAGGTGGACAGCTCCTGGCTGGCACAGGCGCGGGCCGGCTTGCTGGCCAGGGCGGCCTCCAGCGCTTCAGGCTCGAACGGTACTTCCTGGGTCAGGCGGTAGGTCAGCAGGTTCTTGAACCACATGCGGGGCAATCTCTCATTAATGCATAAGGCGGGCATTATTCTCCGAGCAGTGCTCCCAGGCCAACCCTGTCAGAGGGCCAGCAGTGTTTAATGGCGCAAGAAAACGCCTGGCAACGCTAGGTCTTTGAAAGGACTTAGGTTTTTTTTGAAGAAAGTTTAAAAAGTGCTTGCCAGGGTGCAGGGGCGTACGTAGAATGCGCGCCACACCGAGAGACATGGGTGATTAGCTCAGCCGGGAGAGCATCTGCCTTACAAGCAGAGGGTCGGCGGTTCGATCCCGTCATCACCCACCACTCGATGTATAGCGCAGCGGTAGTTCAGTCGGTTAGAATACCGGCCTGTCACGCCGGGGGTCGCGGGTTCGAGTCCCGTCCGCTGCGCCATATTCAACTTCCAGGGCCCACTGAAC